>PLXB01000230.1 GCA_003151215.1 Ignavibacteriota bacterium | reverse complement strand
ACGACATGATGGCAAGCTTCTGGCCAACGGATCAAGCCAAGCAACTCTTCGCTGTCGTAGCAGAGGGAATGAATAGTATGAAGAAGCTCGTCTTTTCGAGATCGCAGGATACGCTGCCCTGGAAGAACACCGAAGTATTAAAAGGCGACATCGTCGAGCAGGTTCGAAAACTAAAAGAGCAACCTGGTAAGGGTATTGCAATTCTCGGTAGCGGCAGCATTGTTGCTCAACTCGCTCCTTCCGGAGTGATCGACGAATACCAAATGGTCATAACCCCCGTCGCCCTCGGCGGAGGCAGAACAATGTTCGAAGGGATGACTGCAAAGCTTCCACTAACGCTCACGAAGAGTCGTAGCTTTGCAAATGGAAATGTCGTTCTTTGCTACGAACCGAAGTAGGCAAGAGGCCGGAGCACAAGGAACTGCCTCATCTTTTGTCCGTTCTGTGTCAGCACTAAATCACTAACACTTATGGCAAAAACCACCGCACCCGTTGGGACAAAAGAGAATCCCTGGAAATTGAAGACACCGCCGGGAACTTCGGAGTACACGATGTATAAAGATGAAGCAGCCGATCCGCCTGCGATCGTTTGCACCGTTGGTACGACTGTGCTCAAGTATCATCTTCGAGCGATCGAGGACTTGCACGCAATACTCAAAAAGCATGGTGACTGGATGGAGCTTGGCAGCGCCGACGAGCAGAAGGATGCAAAAGAAGGCACGGTCGAAGCGTGGGGTCGTTCGCCCAAGAACCCGGTTGGTGGATGGTATGGGGTAAAGAAAGGATTTCGCGGTCGCTTCGGGATGTACATGCCTCCCCTGCTTGAAGCGCTTGGCTTGGCCGAGGTCGAGCACAATCCGAGGAACAATCGGATGCGGGCAAAGTAGGTTTGTCTGCCACTATCTTGTCTGCAAAAGTGCTGAGAACTCTTCATGCCACTCGATATGTCACTCCTCTTCGTGAAGGCGGATCGCTTCCGGCTATCATCGAAGCGGATGACGATGGCCTCTATGTCCTAAAATTTCGCGCGGCTGGCCAAGGCACAAAAGCACTCACTGCAGAACTCATCAGTGGCGAGATTGCGAGAGTGCTTGGTTTGCGCGTTCCCGAAATTGTGTTGGTCGAGCTCGATCCAGCGCTTGGCCGCAACGAGCCCGACTATGAAATTCGCGAACTGCTGACGAACAGCGCCGGGATAAACCTTGCGCTTGATTATCTTCCGGGTTCGATCACGTTCGATCCGGTCGCGAATGCAAACATCGATCCATTGCTCGCATCGAAGATCGTTTGGTTCGATGCCTATACAACGAACGTCGATCGAACAGCTCGAAACACAAACATGCTCATCTGGCACAAGAACCTTTGGCTGATCGATCATGGAGCATCGCTGTTCTTCCACCACAATTGGAAGGGATATGAAGAGCGCATAACTTCGCCTTTCCAGCAGATCAAAGATCATGTGTTGCTGCCTATTGCTTCGAAGCTGCGTGAAGCGGACGAAGAGCTTCGGCCGATGCTCAGCAAGGATCTTCTGAGCGATATCGTCGCGATGATCCCCGAGGACTGGCTTATTCCCGATACGCATTTCGAATCCGGGGACGCGAAGCGCAACACGTACGTTCACTATTTGGTAGAAAGACTCGCATCTTCGCACACATTTTCAGAGGAGGCACTGAGTGCTCGCGGGAAGCTCATATGAATATGCGATCGTTCGCGTGGTTCCACGCGTCGAACGCGAAGAGTTTTTGAACGCTGGGGTAATTGTCTACTGCCGTGTCTTGCGTTATCTCGAAGCGAAGATTCTCTTTGAGCCAGAGCGATTGAAGGTGCTCTTCCCAACTCTCGATCTCGAAGAAGTTGAGCATCATCTTTCGCTCATCCCAAGAATTTGCAAAGGCGGTAGCGAGGCTGGACCAATTGGCGAACTTCCGCAACACGAGCGCTTCCATTGGCTCGTCGCACCGCGAAGCACGATCATACAAACTTCACCCTGTCATTCTGGACTAACCAACGACCCTGCTGAAGCGCTTGAAAATTTGTTTGAGCGGTTAGTTCGCACCTGATCTATTCGTCTTCATATTATTTTCAACTCTATATCCGTCTATTATGAACAATTCAAATATCGGTACAAAATGGGCATCCTATGCCCCGCAACTTCAATCTATTCTTCGCATTGTTGCGGCAATCATGTTCATGTCGGCTGGGACGATGAAGCTGTTCGGAATTCCCTCGCCTCCCAAACCGATGTCGATCGAACTATTCTCACAGCTCGGCCTCGCAGGTGTTCTCGAAGTATTCGGGGGTGCTCTTCTCCTCATCGGTCTTTTCACCAGGCCAGTCGCATTCCTCTTGGCTGGTGAGATGGCTGTGGCATATTTTCAGGGGCATGCATCACATGGCTTCTGGCCTACGGTCAACGGCGGTCAACCTGCTGTGCTGTATTGCTTCATCTGGCTCTATTACTCGGCGGCAGGTGCTGGAGCTTGGAGTTTGGATGCGATGAGAAGGAAGTAGTTGTCGCCGTTCAGACTCCTATCGATCCATTACCCCAACATCATCAACGATCACATTCGAAGTGACCAGTTCCGAATGACTGGTATCTTTGCCGCATGAGAACTCACACGAAAGATACCCAGAACGACCTTACGCCAGAGCTCGCGCTTGACATCCTCAAGGAGGGCAACGAGCGTTTCGTGAACAATATCAAGGCGCATCGCAACTTGTTGGAGCAGGTGAATGAAACCTCGTCGGGGCAGTTTCCTTTTGCCGCCGTCCTCAGTTGCATCGATTCTCGCACTTCAGCAGAACTCATTTTCGATCAGGGGCTCGGCGATATCTTCAGCATTCGCATCGCTGGCAATATCCTCAATGACGATATTCTTGGCAGCATGGAGTTTGCATGCAAGCTTGCAGGCTCGAAACTCATCGTTGTGCTTGGACATACCAAGTGCAGCGCTATCGAAGGCGCGTGCAATAATGTCGTGCTTGGGCACGTCACAACACTTTTTGACAAGATCAAACCTGCGATCGCAGATGAAACCAAGACAATCGAAAACCGCACCGCGAAGAACTCAACCTTTCTTCGAAACGTCACGGTCAACAATGTTTTCCTGACGGTTCAAAAGGTCCGAGAGGAAAGCAGCATCCTCCTCGAACTTGAACAGAAAGGGCAGATCAAGATCGTGGGTGGATTGTATGATGTGGACACCGGTCAAGTGGTGTTCTACGAGTAAGCGCAAGACCGGACAACGGTTTCGATGCACTCGGAATTAGTGCGCCTCTTCAACCGGAGCCTCCCACTGCATCGTCAATCCGGTCCCCTTCGTTGGAGAAGAGAATAAACCTAACGCTATATCTTTGCCACCAACGTGGTGCAGCTCGGGTACCATAATTCCCACCAGCGCCCCAACCCCCATCCCCACGACGAGGTCCGATGGGAAATGGTCATAGGCCTTTAGTCTTAAATAGGACATCACAAGCGGTGGGACCATGGCAGCGGCGTAGAGCCAATCATTGTCACACCCTAACTCTGGGTGATAATCACAGTATACCTTAGCCATGAAGAAAGTGGCCGTCGTTGCAGACGCGACGTGTCCGCTATAGAACGAATTGCGGTTATTGCCACTGCTGCGATCACCCTGCGAAAGTTCATCGTGATAGACGATCGGGCGGTACTTGTTCCGTAAGAGCGGGCCAAGCGGTGTCGCGACGTAGATCGTAACTGCAACGGAGTTCGCTTCGAGATACATTAGAAAGATATTTGCCCAGTCGTCCTTGATACGGTCTGTAAAGAACAAACTAACCGGCAGAAGCGCAGTGATAAATTGTGTGTAGGTCGAGTATGTCTCGAAGGTGCTGATATTTGAAGTCTGGATATTCAACGCCCATCGATCGAAAGGATTGAGAAGATTTCTGTCCAGACTCTGGAATTCTCCAGGAGAGATGCGATCCTTGTTCCGTTCGCCCGGAAGTGCGAGAAGGCTCACTCCGACACCACCCATGGTGATTATCCCGTCAGTCCAAAAATTGACATTGTACACTTTCGGGTATGGTACTCGCCCTGTAACAGGTACCGGGATAGCTGTATCGGCGCGAACAATTCCAGATGTATCGCGGGGCGAGATCTGCGAAAGAGAACTGTTTACAAATGGGCTCACTGCGCCGAAGTTCAACCTCGGTAAGTTTTGAGCGTGAACCTGGGTAACGAACATCACAACCAAAAGGAAGGATACTATTTTCATGATATTTTCGAATGTATATGTGTACTCATTCTCTCGTGAGAACGCAGCCTATACAGGGCTGTCAACGATCAAGCAATTGTGCCTGACTCTAATATAACTACAAATTCCAAGGAAAGGTACAGTAATAATCGTGCCGAACATCTTTGTATGCAAATTGGGACTCTTTTCGGCACCCGAGCCGAGCAAAGGAGATATTATCTCCCGCAAGAACGTTGTTTCAGCCTATGAAACTCAAAGTGATCGTTACAGGGGTGACCGGGATGGTCGGTGAGGGCGTGATGCATGAATGTCTATTGCATCCCGATGTGGAATCGGTTTTGGCACTTGCGAGAAAGCCAACAGGAGTCAGTCATCCAAAGTTGAAGGAAGTGATCGTGCAGGACTTCTTCGATCTCTCGACCGCCATACCCCAACTCTCCGGGTACAATGCATGCTTCTTTTGTCTCGGTGTTTCGTCAGTGGGGATGAAGGAAGAAGACTATAAGCGCGTGACGTATGACCTGACGATGAACGTCGCCCGGATGCTCTCTACCGTGAACACCGAAATGACGTTTTGCTACATCTCGGGCAAAGCTACCGATAGCAGTGAGAAGGGTCGCCTGATGTGGGCTCGAGTGAAAGGCAAGACCGAGAATGATCTGATGAAGCTCCCCTTCAAGCGAGTCTTTGCATTTCGTCCCGGGTTCATCAAGCCCACGCCAGGAATGCAACACACCTTGAAATATTACAAGTATGTAAACTGGCTATTCCCCATCCTCCGATTGTTGTATCCATCGGGCGCTTCAACTTTGAGCGAGATCGGACTTGCAATGATAAGTGTCGCGGCGAGAGGGTATGACAAGTCGGTTCTGGAAGTTGGGGATATCGTGGCGGCCGCAAAATTAGCGACCTAAGAACCTTGATTTCGGGAGATTGTTTGTAGAGAGAGTGAGAGGTGTAAGGTCTCACTCCCTATGGTTGAACTCTCCCAGTTCACTTGCAGTCTTGGGGTGTTCGCAGGACTTTTGTCGTGTCGAACCCTTGAGACTTTGCTTGCGCGAGTAACGTATTGACGGTTTGTTCAGCGAGTGTCTTCTCGCGACTGAGGATCCAAAGATAATCGCGCGCAGGCTCACCGATCATCACATACTTATAATCCGGATCGAGTGCGAGAATCCAATAATCACCGGAGAACGGCCAGAAGAAGCGGACTTTCAACTTTGTGGGCTCTGAGGGATTGGGCATCCATGCGGTTCCGGTTGAGGTCTTGATCATACTTGGATCGTCGATCTTGTGCCCCGAGTTCAGAACTTTGATATCGCCATTGTCCTTGAGTGAGTAGTTTGCGGTGATGCAGGTCAGCCCACCCTCAAAACTATTCGGCAGACGCAAAATTTCAAACCACGTGCCAGAGTACCGTTGCAGATCAACTGTCTTGACGACCGGAAGGTCACCCTTTGAGGACGCGCATCCAAAAAATGCAAACGCACAAACGAATGCGAGGAGATAAGTGCTTGGTGTCGTCATAGTCGTTCAAGATAGTTTTTCTTATTTAATAATCTCTGGAAACAACCAAAGAACTCCATCCATTCTCGCGGCGTCGGGCAACATCGCCAAAGCGCGATCGTGAAGGCGGCATCGCCAGGGCGGGCCGACTCCTCCGTCCGCCCGCCTCACGGCCTCTTCTGGTGTACTCGCTCGTTGCAAGAAGCGGCTGCTTCCGGCAAATAGGGCCGATCATTTCAGGGGAATGCGCTTCGCGTTTTCCGCGAGCCATGTCTCGAAAGATTGCAACTGTGGATTCAGTTCACGTGAAAAGGTAACCGATCGTGTGCTGTTGCACACTTCGTCGAAATCGCGATAGGACTGAAACATGTTTCCGAGGTCATCTGCGCCGGGAAAACCGAAGCTGCGATATACTTCCGGGCTGATTTCGTTGTACGTAACCACTTCACCCAGCTCACTGGAGAAAGCCTTTGCCATGTCAGCACAGGTGATTTGGTCGCCGGCCACACCAATATGTTTACCGACCATCGACGGGCCCTTCTTGAAAATACCGTATGCGCATCTTCCAATATCTTCCGCCGCAATACCTGCCAGCTTCTTATCCCCCATCGGCATGGCGAATGAAAGTTTGCCGTCGGCACCGCGCTTGGGGCCCATTCCAAAGTAGATGAGGTTCTCCCAATAGTACGATGGAAGCAGGAACGTCACCGGCAAGCCTGCGTCTATAAAAAATTGATCGGATTCACCCTTGCCATCGAAATGCGGGACCTTGTACTTTCCGTGAAGAGTGGGCATGCTGGTGTCTGCAAGTGGCACCCAATTCCTGACATCTTCGAGGGTGGACCAAATGGCATGCTTCAATCCCGCGACCTTTGCTGCTTCCGCCATGTTCTTTGCTTCAGCCATTTCCTTCTCAGGCGACAAATGTGCCCAGAAGAAGGTAACGAAGTATGCTCCGTAGGCGCCTTCCAGAGCTTTTTTCAAGCTTTGGACATCATCGATGTCGGCAGCAACTACCTCAGCTCCCTGCGCCGCAAGAGCCTTTGCTTTGTCGGAGTTCACGTCTCGCGTGACGGCACGAACCGAAAACTCGCTGTTAGGATCGTTCAAGATGGCACGTGCAATACCGCCCCCTTGGGCTCCCGTTGCGCCGAATACTGCAATGATCTTCTTTTCAGACATACTGCTTTGTGTCGCTAATCGTGGATAAGGTCAATTAACATTCGCGCTTGCAAGAATCTATGTTTTTACACAGCAAGCGCCATTTTCATTGTTGCAACAAACAACTTGGTGGGAGTAATGACTCCGTTCTCGATTGATCCTCCGCCACTTTGCGAATTTCAAGTCGGAAAAAGCGCGTACGAGAAATTCTGAACTAGCAACTTGCGGACTCTCGAAAGGGAGTGAGAAACTTAGAGGACAATCTCGGGTCAAGGGCAGCTATTAGCGGCTGAGAGCAACGAGCCTTGAGTCAGTCGTTCTTCTCAATAGCGATCCTTTGCTCTGCTTCCTTCATCACCGCCTCGAATGCCGGATCGCCAAATAATCGTGCGAATGAGGAATCTGTTGCTCGAATTCTGCCAACATCTGCAAACCCTTTGCTGATGGCCTTTCGAAGCGATTCAATGGCACGATCGTCGTCTGCTTGCATAACAAGCAGGACCGCAACTTGAAATTGAATATTGAAATCAAGGTCTGGCAAAGACTCGAGAAGATTTATCTCCTGCAAGGATTCGGCCTGCTGAGGAGGGTTCGACCAGAAATATGTCGTTGCGAGGTGGTATCTCTGAAGGGCATCCTCTGGATGAAGGCGAAGTTGCTTCTGAAATGTGGAAATTGCTTGGTTAGACCACCGATTAAGACCTTCACTGTTACCGGATTTATGCGCATTGACTACGGCGTTCCACAAATTTATCGGGCTGGTAGAATCTATCTTGAGTGCGGCTTCGTAATACTCAAATGCCTTTGAGTACTGTTTCGTCCAATAACAATAATATCCGAGTTGTCCTTGAGAGAGAGCTGTTCCATCGTCCTTAGTAATATGCTCCTGGTGTTCACGCTCGGCGTCATCGGCTAGACCCTTGGCAACGTAAAGCGTGGCCAGGTGGTCATGGACTTGCCAAGTGCCTGGCATCAACGCATCGAATCTTTGCAAAAGCAGTTCGGCCTCTATTAACAAACTTGGGTCCCGTTCGTAATTCGTAAAGAGGACGATCAGCAGAATGCTTTCGTAAGTATAGGATCGACAAAGTGTGTATCGAGCTTTATTGCGAGATCAAGCAGCGATATTGCTTGTAGATATCCATCGCGAGTATGGAAATCAAAGAGTTCAGAGGCTCGCATTTGATACTCATAAGCCTCCACGTTTTCCGTACTGCGCTCATCGAGCTTGGCTTTTTCTTCTTTCGATAGGTGGATTTTAAGACCGTCAACAACCTTGGCTGCAACCGCTTCCTGAAGATCGAAAATATCCTTCATCACTCCGCGCAGCGAATCCTGCCAGAGATGATCGCCGGTTTCGATGTCGAGTAATCGAACACTGATCTTGATCTGGTCGCCGAATTTCCGCACATCCCCCTGCAGGAAGTAGCGGATGTTCATTTCGTGAGCATAGGTTGCCAAATGCCCCTTGAAGCCTTTATATTCTTTGGTTGCCTCGGCCCCAGCCAGGCGGAGTGATTTGATATTCGAGAGCGCCGAAATGAGTTCGCTCGCTATGCCATCAGCAAACCAACCGTTATCACTTGTTGGTGATAAGTCTTCAAAGGGAAGAATCATCAAACTCTTACGTTCATCTTTCTTGATCACCTTCTCAACACCGTGCTTATGAGCATAAAGTATCTTATCAAAATCCGTGATCGCGACACGCTGCAAACCGGCAAGAGGATATTCAAATGATGATGGAAGAATTATCTGTTCAAGATCAACAGGTAATACGCGTTTTCTTTTTTCGGAGGCAAGCGATAACTCTCTGAGCACATTCTCCGATTCGATACTATGAGAGGAAAGCAACAAGATGAACGTTGAACAAGCTTTTATTCCTTCAACAATTTCCGTTGCCCATTTTTCTGCACCGACAATTCCCTTCTGATCGATCCACACCGAAAGTCCGGCAGAGGCAAGCAGCTCCGAAAGCTGGTCAGCTTTTTCTTTGTCTTTCGAGGAGTAGGAGATGAAGATATCGTGCGGCATAGAGATACAAAGATACGGTGGAGAGACGATTGCCATTACTCTTTGCAAGATTTCAAAATTCAACTTTCGGCAATGTAATAGTGTTATTTTTGCACTTTCATCATCAAATAATTTATGTACTTTCACTTAGTCTCCGAAGAGAAAATATTTCTTTTCTTGTTTGCTTGCAGTGCTGCCCTTGGACTGAATTCCTGCGGACTCGGGCCCAGCCTCGGCTCCAATCCGTCAATCACTCCACACGAACCCTATGCTATTTCATCGATTCATGCAATTCATGATAGCGACTGGTCAATTTCTTTCGAGCCATTGATTACGCGCTCTCCCGACGGAGGTGCTACCCTTTTCCGCAAGATCGACGATCTGACTTATGCATTCGAGCACTATGATCACAATTCGCTCATCATGGAATGGTCTATTCCCTTTGTTCAGAAAAAACATGAGAACTGGTATCCAACGATACTCTATCGGAATGGAAAACTTTACTCCACAGGAATTGAATCCGTCGATGACGGGGATAGCCTCACATTTCGCACCGTCATCATCGATCCGGGGATGCATCAGGTGACCACAGATAAGAGGGTATTTCGCGATTTTCAGGACGAGTATCGCTTCAGAAATCTTCCACAGAAAACACGATACGTGACGGAGGTTTCTCCGGATTCAACACAATTTCTCCTCGCGCGGATGGCACGTGCAGATGAAAAGGAGAAGAGTGATGTAGATGCAATTATTCTGCACTGCCACATCTTCGATATATTCGGAAAGATGATCGACTCGCCGGTGATCAGGATTCCTACCCAAGGCATTTCAGAAGCCGGCAGTCTTAAATTCGAAGATTATGGTATGATGGGCATGAAGATTGATAACGATGCGAACGTATATGTGCTTATGATGACTTCAAACGACTCATTGGCGATCTACAGATTCTCGGCACACGGATATGGAACAGCGGACAGGCTGAACATCAGCTTCCCTTCTCCCGAATTTCCTGTTGCCGATTATCTTCTGTACCCTGAATTCTGGCGACTCGATCAGCATCTTCAGCGCGTTTATCTTGCAGCCGGGCATCGCAAAGGAAAGGAAGGCGCTATGCAGGATATTCTCGGAGTTTCTCTTGATTTTGCTTCGAAACAAGTGCGGACAATGCAATTTACACCATTGAAAGATTCGTTGAAAAAATGGATCGACGAAACCGATCTTGAAAATTGCATGATTACTAATATCATCCGTGACGGCGAATCAGGACCGACAACCATAGTTATGCAGAAATCCTACGTCATCAATTTTGCTCGCGCCGAATGGAAGAAACATCCAATCGGCACTGGGATAGAGCAAGTCACGGAGGATAATCTCAATAAAGGTTTCGTGCTATTCGGATTTGATGGCGAAGGTAAACCCGCATATCAATTTACATTCCCTAATAAGGCCGGACATATATCTTCTTGTTCATTCACCGATCCCTTTCATTCGATGCTACAGATATTCTACCTTGATAATGATATCGCATCCGCAGGCATCCGCCGCTGCACTCTTGATCTTGTTTCGGGCAAGCTTTCGGCGCCTGAACTCGTTTTCGACTGCTCACCCGGCACATATCTACTTCCTTTTACACTTTGGGAGAACCCGAAAAGCGCCATCATGTTCGCTTCCGGTACCGGTTGGAATGTGACAAGACGACTTATTCGCAATCCAATAATATTCCGATTAACAACTCCGTGAAACCGGGTAGAGCCGAACAGCACCGAAAGCTGTCGGCTTTTTCTTTGTCTTTGGATGAGTATGAAATGAAAATGTCTGCCACAATAATTCGTAATTTCTAATTTGTAATTTCTAATTCGCTAATGAGCGCCTCAAACTCCTCCCGCCCGCGCAGCGGATCAAGATCGGGATCGTGCCGGAAATTTTCCAGACTCATGAACCCTTTCTCTACCGATCGGCGAAGCATTTCCATTGCCCGCTCAACCTGTTGGCACTTCACATAGATACAGGCAAGATTGTAGAGTGCACCTCCATCAAGAAATTGGAGAGAGGAAAGTGTTTCCGCTTCAGTAAGTGCCTCGGTGTCCCGACCAGCCATTTGGAATATTGCTGCAAGCTGCACGCGTGAATCATAATCATCAGGGTTCAGCCGTATATGCCGCCCGTACACTCCGATCGCTCGCTCCGATGCCATCCGAAGCTGCGCTATTCTATCCTGTGTTTCCCCAAGTGCACTAAGAACGATGATGAGACCAAAGTGAGCGTTCAGGTAATTCTCCCGTAACCGGACAACCTCTTCACGCGCCTGCACTGCCTCCTCAAGTCTGCCAAGTGACTCGTATGCTGAGCCAAGAGTATCGTATCCCGGAGCAAATGCAGGTTCTGTTTCAACTGCCCGCAGGGCGAACCGCAATGCGTCCGTACTCTCACCCTGACTGATAGAGATCAGACTCATTACCCAAAAGTACTGAGCCGTTTCACCTTCAAGTTCGAGCACCTTCATAGCCGCAGATCGTGCGCGCTCAAGATGTGCTGCACTCCGTGAATAATTTCTATAGAGCTCCTGGCTGGCACTGGCAAGTGATGCATACGCAGCAGTAAAACCCGGATCGATTCGCACTGCTTCTTCATAGAGCGAAAACGCTCGCTCGTAATCAGATCGGGTACGGCGATTGGCATACTCAGTGCCTTTCAATAACAGTTCATATGCCTCGGCATTCTCCGTCCCGCGCTCGGCGAGCTTTTTCTTTTCGTCGGCGCCGAGGTGCACTTTCAGACCTTCGACCACTTTCAGAGCGACTTCTTCCTGAAAATCGAAGATGTTCTCCATAGTTCCTCGCATAGATTCTTGCCAGAGATTATCCCCGGTTTCAATATCAAGAAGGCGAGAAGATATCTTTATCTGATCGCCGAACTTCCGAACATCGCCTTGAACGAAATAGCGAATGTCCATCTCTCTTGCATAGGTCGTTAGTTGACCGTGGTATTTCTTAAACTCCTTCGTTGCCTGATTATCGGCGATACGTATCGATTTGACATTCGAGAGGGCTGAAATCAGTTCGCTAACAATCCCGTCGGCAAACCAGCCATTGTCTCCTGTCGGCGATAAGTCCTCGAACGGAAGGATCATCAAGCTCTTTCGTTCGTCCTTCCTGATGATTTTCTCGACGCCGTGTCTGTGAGCATGTACGATGCGGTCGAACTCCACAAAAGGAACCCGCTGTAATCCGGCAAGCGGATATTCGAATGAAGATGGAAGTACGATAGCTTCGAGATCGACAGGCAAAACACGTTTACGTTTTTCAGAAGCAAGTGATAGCTCCCGCAATACATTTTCGGATTCAATACTATTAGGAGAAAGTAAAATGATAAAAGTATTACAGGCACGAATACCTTCGACGATCTCAGTAGCCCATTTTTCGGCACCGACAATTCCCTGCCGATCGATCCACACCGAAAGTCCGGCAGAGGCAAGCAGTTCCGAAAGCTGATCGGCTTTTTCTTTGTCTTTCGAGGAGTATGATATAAAAATATCTGCTACCATTCGTAATTCCTAATTCCTAATTCGTAATTTCTCCTCCGCCTCTATTTTCTCCACCATCTCCCGCGCCTCCTCCCAATCCTGCGTGCCTTTGAGTTTGCCGATGCCTTCATCCTCATCGGTCAAAAATTCTTTTAATAAACGGGTATACCTAAATCCCGCCTTGATCGCTTTCCGAAATGTTTTTATACCAGCTTCATAGTCTTCGAGCATGCTTTGCAAACAGGCTGTATTATAGAGCGCGGTTCCATCCTTAAGATTCTCCAGCCCCCGCGCAAGTTCTTTCGCTTCATCACCTCTGCCAGCGTAAAGAAGAAACAAAGCATGATCGACTCTGCTACTTTCATCATCCGGAAGCAGTTTCAGATGCCTCTCATAAATAGGAATTGCGATTTTTGACCAATGCCTCCGCTTCTCAATTTCCTTCGCTCCTTTACAACTAATAACGAGGTCGAATAAGGAAGGCATATATTCCGGCTTGAGTATAAGCGATTGTTCAAAAGGAGCAATGGCTTTGGCATACTGACCGGTCTCGATGTAAAAGAAACCGAGAGCAAAATGGCTCGCAAAGTCTTCGGATGCCTTGCTGATATATGCTTTCACTGCTTGCTCCGCTTCTTCGAATTTGTTTTGTAAATGAAAAATAGTGGATAGAGCGCTATATGTAAACCAATAGTTTGGTTTTAAACGTTGTGACTCTATGATAAGATGTAGCCCCTCCTCAAGAAGTGCGGGATCACGATTGTAAGTGCGGTAAAGATTGGCAAGCGCATTAGCTTTGTTTGAATAGGCAATCGCATAACCGGGATCGAGCTTGATCGCTTCGGTAAGAAGTTGAATTGCAAGCTCAAAGCCTTCTTTGGTCTGGCGGTTAAAATATTCAGTTGATTTGAGATATAATTCATATGCTTCGGCATTTTCCGTTCCGCGCTCGGCGAGCTTTTTCTTTTCGTCTTTTGCGAGATGCACTTTCAGTCCTTCGACTACTTTTTCCGCTACCTTCTCCTGAATATCGAAGATATCCTCCATTGTTCCTTTCATCGAATCCTGCCAGAGATGATCTCCTGTTTCGATGTCCAGAAGTGATGAGGTGATCTTTATTTGGTCACCGAATTTTCGAACTGACCCTTGAATGAAATACCTGATAGACATTTCTTTTGCATAATTCGGCAAGGTCCCTTGGTAGCGTTTATAATCTTTTGTTGCTTGTTGATCGGATACTCGAAGTGACTTCACATTCGATAGAGCTGAAATGAGTTCAGCGCCAAGCCCATCGGCAAACCAGCCGTTATCTCCGGTCGGAGACATATCTTCGAATGGAAGGATCATCAGACTTTTCCGCGAATCAATTTCTTTTACAATTTTCAGAGTTGGAGCTTGCGTTGCTTCTAAGCCAAGTTTACCGAGAGCGCGGATGATGGCATCGATGTTTGTCATCGGCGCGCGCTGAATGCCGGCTAATTGGTATTCAAGGTCTTCGGGTAATTGCACAGGTTCAAGATCAAGCGGAAGTATCTTTTTTCTTTTTTCCGAGGCGAGCGATACTTCTTTGATAACGTTATGTGAAGTGATCGACGATGGGCTTAGCAGTACGACGAATGCCTTGCATTCATTTATAGCAAGCACGATTTCCTTCGACCAACTGGTAGAGACTTCAAGACCGGAGCGGTCTATCCACACCGAAAGTCCGGCAGAGGCAAGCAATTCCGAAAGCTGATCGGCTTTTTCTTTGTCTTTCGAGGAATATGAGATGAAGATGTCAGCCATTCACTTTTGCCTCCTTCGCCGCTTCTGCTGCCACCTCTATTTTCTCTACCAACTCCCGCACTTCCTCATGTTCCGGGGTGCCCTGGAGTTTTCCAATCCCGGTTTCCTGATCAGTAATAAATTTTTTTAAGATATAAATATTTCGATATCCCGCCTCCATCGCTTTTCGAAATGTTTTAATGCCTGCATCGTAACATCCAAGTTCGTTTTGCAGACAGGCTGCGTTATAAAGTGCACCGCCATCTTTCAAATTGTCAAATGATAGTGTCGCGGATAGTGCTTCATCATCTCTCCTGGCAAAATGAAGAAGTGCAGCGTAATGGACTCTCTTATTTTCATCGTCAGGAAAAAGCTTCAGATGCCTCTGCAATAAAGGAATTGCGACTTCCGACCAATGCCTTACTTTTGCGCTTTGTTCCGCGCCATGATATCCGATAACGATATTCCATAAACTGGTCAGATCTTGCGGGTTAAGTTTCACCGCTTGTTCGGAGTAAGGGAGGGCTTTCAAATCCTGACCAGTATTTTTATAAAAGTAACTCAGTCCCGCATGACTTCTGAAACTTTCTGGTGCATTCTGAAGATATGTTTTTGCTGCATGTTCTGCTTCATCGATTCTTCCCTGAAGCTGCAAAATATTAGCTAGCGCACCATAGGCATTCCAAAGATCGGATTTCAACCTGAGCGCCTCGGTGACAACAAGCATTCCCTCCTTGAGTAACTCAGGATTTCGAATGTACCCGCGATACAGCTCCGCCAGAGCACCGGCCTTGCTTACAAAAGCATTCGCGTAACCGGGATCGAGTTTGATTGCCTCAGAATAGAGTTGAATGGCAAGTTGAAATCCTTCTTTCGTCACACGATCAAAATACTCATCAGCTTTAAGGAATAATTCATACGCCTCAGCATTCTCGGTCCCGCGTTCGGTGAGCTTTTTCTTTTCATCGGCAGCAAGATGTACTTTCAATCCATCGACGACTTTCAGCGCCACTTCTTCCTGGAAATCAAAGATGTTCTCCATCGTGCCTTTCATCGAGTCCTGCCAAAGATGATCACCGGTTTCGATGTCGAGAAGACGAGACGTAACTTTAATATTATCGCCGAACTTGCGAACGTCGCCTTCAACGAAATAGCGAATTCGCATTTCTTTGGCATAATTCGGAAGTGTGCCCTGATACCTCTTAAAATCCTTCGTTGTTTGCGCATCGGTAACATTAAGCGCTTTTACGTACGAGAGCGCTGAGATCAATTCACTTACAATTCCATCAGCGAACCAAGCGTTATCTCCTGTCGGAGATAAATCTTGAAATGGTAAGATCATCAAACTCTTGCGCGAATCCGTTTCTTTGACAAGTTTCAGCGTTGGAGCTGATGTTGCTTCCAAGCCAAGCTTTCCGAGTGCACGGATGATGGCATCGATGTTCGTCATCGGTGCGCGCTGAATGCCGGCGAGTGTGTATTGAAGATCACGGCTGAGAGCAACGGGTTCCAGATCCAGAGGTAAAATCTTTTTATTCTTCTCAAATGCCAGTGCAACTTCGCGCACGACATTTTTTGAGATTATAGAATTTGGCGAAAGCAAAACGACGAATGCTCTGCATCCTTCAATAGCATCTACGATTTCGCCAGACCAACTCGTGGCTACATCAATTCCCGATTGATCGATCCACACTGAAAGTCCGGCGGAGGCAAGCAGCTCCGAAAGCTGATCAGCTTTTTCTTTGTCTTTCGAGGAGTATGAGATGAAAATATCGTGGGGCATGGGGTACAAAGATACGGAAGCAAGCAAAATGCGAAAAGCGAAAGGCGAAAAAGGGAAAATATTATGAATTCGTATAGGTGCCTGTTTGGCCCCATTTTTTGGGATGGCCAAATTATTAAATTTTATCTCGTTTGTTTTCATTGATTTAAAAAATAAAATTCGATAGGCACCTTGACAAAAGCCAATTAATTTCGTATATTTGTGCTACAAACTATGTGTATATATGTTTTATCCTATATTTTTGCCATAGAAATATCTTACCAAACGTTCTTATACTATGAAATTTAAAAATAAACTACTAATGAAGAAGAGAAATCAGCGTGCGCGAAATGTTATGTGCTTGAAAAATAAAGGTGTTACAGAGGCTTCAGAAGGAAATATTAATCTGCTTTTATATAAGATTTCTCATACATCCGGAGCTGCCGATTCATTTCGGAATGTGATGTTAACAATAACTCGATATCTTAAAAACTAAAAAGACCTTAAAACCACCACACCATGTTCATTGAAAATTTATAAACCTAGGGAGATGACTATTGCTTGAGTATAGTAAACTCTACCCGGCGATTCTGCTGTCTGCCTTCTTCGGATTCGTTTGAGGCGATCGGTTTTGATTTTCCGAAACCGATCGTCTTCAGACGTTTTGCTTCAATGCTTTTGGAAATGAGATAATCGCGGACGGCTTTTGCGCGGTCGTTGGAAAGCTTCTTATTACCGGCATCGTTGCCGACGTTATCGGTATGCCCTGCAATTTCCACTTCCATTTTAGGAGTGGTTCTGAGCAGTTCTACAAGACGGTCAAGTTCGGCAAAAGATTCGGATTTTAAAACACTCTTGTTGAAATCGAAGAAAAGATTATTCAAACGTACCGTCTGCCCGACCTGAAATGTGAGAAGTTTGAGATCACGATCGATCTCTTTATATTCATTAACCCTTTTTACGTCTAGATTTTCGTTGACGGCAACATATCCTTTTGCTTCAGCTCGGAAACCATAAAGAGCCCCGGCAGGCAGAGATATTTTATATTCGCCTGTGATCGGATTACTATGGGCAAGCCCGGCTTCTTTACCGCCGGGCAGAACTTCATAGTGAATGGTCGCTTCTACGGGTTTTCCGGTTTTTCCGTCCAGTACTTTTCCCGCGACTAAGACTACCGGTAATGGACGAAGAGAAGGTGGAAGCTTTGCACGGAAAATATCAGCTTCGCCTATAGCTCCCTGACGGGAAACGAAATACGCATAATCGCCGGAAGCAGGTATCGTAAAATATGCATCCCAATCGGGTGTATTAAAATCGGATCCTAAATTCTGTGGTTCGCTCCAATTTTCCCATGTATCATCGAGTCGATGCGACAGAAACATATCAGTTGAACCAAAACCGCTGAATCCATCGGAGCCGAAATACAGTGTTTTTCCGTCGGCGGCAAGAAAGGGCGTTCCCTCATCGGCGGCAGAATTTATTTGCACACCGAGGTTTTTTGGCGGTGTCCATGTGCCATCATCACGAAGAAAACATGCATAGAGATCGCGTTCGCCGTATGAATCCTCACGCTGCAAACTGATAAGCATAGTTTTGCCGTCTGCAGCAAGGCAGAATTCCATAAAGCGATTTCTGGTATAAAAACTATCGATGAGAACACGCTCCGGACTTCCCCAGCCTGCAATAGTTTTCCTGGATGTCCAAATGCCGAAAACTTGTTGTCCTTTATCGAGAAATTTCCCGCCGAGCAATAGAGTATTTCCGTCGGGAGTAATAGAAGCGGCAAATGAACCATATCCATTATTGAGTTCATGCCCGATATTCATTGCCAATCCCCATTTACCACTAGGAGTTAATTCCGAAACCCAAATATTATCATTTCTACCAAAATTGGATGGGTGATCTTTTCTATCGAAATACAACGTTTTCCCGTCAGGAGAAATGATCGGATAGACTTCCTCATAGAGAGAGTTCACGCCT
Source organism: Ignavibacteriota bacterium (assembly GCA_003151215.1). The sequence goes on along the minus strand of PLXB01000230.1, from coordinate 5,915 downwards.
GTACCCAAATTTTCCTTTGCTCCCTGAACTTTCGAATCCGGAGCAACATTTATTTCTGCTTTGACGGGTATACGAGTATCTGCAATTCCGATAGCATCGATCTCATTTAACCCCGGCACCTTGCCGCATTCAAGGACAATCTCTACGGCGCTAACTTTATAATCCGTTTTTAAGAACGTGACGTTCATCACCCGGGCCTTTTGTCCCGCAGGCGCTGCTTCGCCGTGATAAACAGAATGGGCCATCCCGTCACCATCATAAAGGATGACTTGCTCAACAGCTCCGGGATTAAAATTTTCAGCGATGGCGACTTGCTGGATCTGCATCGGTTTTTCGTAACCGACCTTGATCCGCTCTTCCCTGCCACCCAAAAGCCCGTCGCTTTTTCCAAACCACGCACAAGGACTATCGCCGGATGCCGGGCATTTATTAGGCTTGCCGAGCACTTGCTGTGCGGAATATTCTTTAGCACCCACTTGCGAAGAGTAACTAAGGACTTCACTTGCCCACTGAACTTCCTGAGCACTGCAATCAGAGATAATAATCAGAAGTACAACAGTAGAAAAAAGAAATCGCGTGGCGATTTTAATTAGACCCATTCCTATATTTCCTTGAGTTAATTCGTATGAATTTATGTTAACACAATTATACCGGGCATAGTTTAAGATGGTTTGATCATTACACCGGACTTCTGATATCCCCTATGGCTTTCTGTATTTTGAACGCGTTTCATTAAAGCGCACCGTCTAATTATTAAAATATTTGTGAACCGAACAAAAAAAGAGACGAAGCACCTTGCAAACGAGCAGATTCCGATGTCGGGCGAACTTGCAAGAAAGATTATCCATATTTGTTCTCTATCGATACCCATCGGGTATTACTATCTCTCATACAAAACAACACTTTGGATTCTGATTCCGGTTACGATCTTCGCACTCTTTATTGATTACGGAAGATTTTACTTTAAGTGGATCAGTAAATTCTTTCTTTCGGTCGTTGGTCCGATCCTCCGCGACCACGAGCGCGATTCTTCGAAAAAATTATTATCGGGCGGATCATTCGTACTTATCAGCGCCTGTATTTGTATTTTGGTGTTCCCAAAGATCATTGCGATCACGGCTTTTTCTATTCTTATTATTTCCGATGCAGCGAGTGCCCTGCTTGGTCGGCGCTTTGGAAAACATCATTTCCTCGATAAAAGCCTCGAAGGAACACTTGCATTTATTGTTACAGCCTGGATCGTCGTAGCAATTGCGCCGAAGGTTGCTGGAGTTTGGGAAGAATATATTCTTACGATGTTTGCCGCAGTATTAGGCGGCATTTTAGAAGCATCAAGCGTGACACTTCGAACTGATGATAATTTTTCCGTACCGATCTCTATCGGAATATTTATGTGGGTAGGATATTTTTTGCTCTCCGTGTTGAACCCTGCCGTGTTCGATCCAATCTATAAATCCTTAGTAAAATGACCTGCATTTTATAGAAGAATGAAGAGAACTCTCTGCATTCTTCGTAATTTTGAACTTAGCAATTTGTGAACACACCGAATACACGGATACTCGCCACTCTCATCAGTACATTCATTATGTTGAATGCTGTTCGTGTATACGCACAATTTTCGGGTTCTGTAACGGTAAGCGGGTATAAATCAACCAATGTTGAAGGGCGCGATTCCGCCACTCCTGATAATGTTTTCAATCCATCGTTTGATCTGCTTTATAACTGGGATATTTCCTATCATGCAGCAATAAAATTTGAAGCAACGATTACGCCGAATTTATTCCAAATTGTTCCTTCACGTTCTTTCCTTAAAAGTTTTTTTGGCACAACGGGAAGTTTTTATTTATCAAATATCGAAGAAAGTCCGAAGCAAATCCCTGTTCCCCCCCCGACGATTTCGAATCAAATGCCGCAAGCAAAAATAAATTCATCCCAAGACACGTCCAAACCTATTATCATCATCAAGCCTGCGCCTTTAGATATTCCTAAAGCAGCTTCGGTAAAGCTTGCCATCGTAAGTGAATTGCTTGATTCGTTCGAGATCGATAAAAAAGGATTGAGTGCCGATTCATTAGATGATGCTTCGGATTTGAAGGATTCTGTTTCCGAAGCAGTACTTGCGCTCAGCGATATTCTTGCAACACAGGTTTTTACTGAAAGCATTCACGATGTTGTTGTCAGAGAAATATCAAATCAAAAACAGATCTTTTCTCAGGTTCCTATGGAAGTTGCTCATAAACTGGAAATAAATAGAGACCTCGATGATATTATCGTTTTACTTAAGGGGGAAAGACCTCAATCCGACATTCTTCCAACTCCAAAACCAACGGCAACGGTAGAAACGCCTGTACCCATTTCGCAGATTTCTTCTTCTTCACCTACAAATGTGATGATTGCCCAAGCACTGTCGCATTTACAAAGCGATGATAATAAGACGAACGGTTCGAATGAGGAAAACGCGCCTATTATTTCATTGATCAATTCGCAGACAGAATTCAAGGATCTCAGTTCACAAGATATTTTATTGAAAGAAGATGTTGCTCCATATACAACAAAGACATTGGCAACCTTGTTAAGCGTTCCGATCACTTTAGAAACACAGAATAATAAAGGAATATATATCAGTTACAGTTATTCTGAATTGGAATTCAAGCCTCGACTTGATCTGTATTTTGGAAACAAGGTCGGATTAGGTATCACATACGATCTTACCAATATAACATTTCCTTTTGACAGCATCCACCTTAATGATGGAACAGAAAATAAGATCAGACTCGATACTCGAATCGAAGCCTCTACGGGATTTGTCGTTGCCGCTGAAGGAGGAGCAAGTACAAAGAACTATGACGACCCCATTAAATATTTCGTACCGGTTAAAGGTAAGGCTGATAAGCAAGTAACAACTTCTGCTAATTATTCCCATTATTTCATTGGGGCAGGACTTATTTTTTTTCCAGCCGATCGCTTCACTTTTACGATCGCAGCAACAACAACTCGAGGTTCTGCACTCAGACCTTATCTTATCGATAGCACACTCAGGGGCCTCACCGGTCGCAGCAGGATCGGAGGAACGCAGAATGACGATGAGTATTCATATAATTTGTCGCGCGCATCACTTTTTTTTCTGTGGGAAGTTTTTTGGGATCTCAAATTCACGTCCGATCTCTCCTATGAGAATCGAACGTATGCAAACCAGCAATTAGCGCGCGTCGCGACGAAAATCAATCCACGCCCCAGCCCTCAAACAGTCAAACGTGACGACTATGGACCCCAATTCGGATTTGCTCTTTCTAAAGAATTTCTTTTTGATTCCCGGCTTATAAGCCTCTTTGATTCTTTTACTCCGTTACTTGATATTCAATCTTCAAATTATACATCGACCGTAAAGCTATTCACTTATAAAGACGTCACAACAACACTTTCATTCGAATTCGGATTTTAATATGCCGTCACCGCTCAATAAAACTATCCGTTTATCCATTAAAGAAAAGGAGTCAGATGCTCCATCTTTCCCAAAGAAAATTTCCGAAAATATTTCCGGAATATATTTTGGTGAGATTATCCGATCGCTTAACATAATTCCAAAGGACTATTTTGATCTGATCATTGCCGATCCGCCATATAATTCAGGCAAAAATTTCGGCAACCGATCCGATAAACGGGAAAAGGGTGAGTATCTGGAATGGGTTCATCACTGGGTTGCTCTTTTACCTCGTGTGATGAAGTCCAATGCATCGGTGTATATCTGCTGTGACTGGCGACGGTCATCGCTTTTCGAAGAAGCCCTCAATCATGCCGGATTTTCTATCCTTAACAGAATAACCTGGAAACGCGATAAAGGACGAGGTGCTGCGAAGAACTGGAAGCAGAATATGGAAGATATCTGGTTTGCAGTTCGCGATAAGAAAAATTATACATTCAATCTCGAAGCGGTGAAAATTCCGAAGAAAGTTATTGCTCCCTATCGGGAAAATGGCAAACCAAAAGATTGGTATGTTAAATCCGATGGTTCCCCAGAGCGTATGACACATCCCTCGAATATATGGACAGATCTGACCGTCCCGTTCTGGTCGATGCCGGAAAATACCGAGCATCCTACACAAAAGCCGGAAGCTTTGATCGAACGAATACTTAAAGCGAGCAGCAATTCAGGTGATAGAATTCTCGATCTCTTTAGCGGCTCCGGAACGACATCTGTCGTTGCGAAACGGTTAGGAAGAAAATTCATCGGCATTGAGATGAATCCTGAATATGTACAGGTAGGACTAAAGAGACTACAAATGCTTAATGCAAATAAAAAATGATACGAATCGGCTGTATCCAATCAAACCCAATCTTCGGTGATATTGATTCGAACTTAAAAAAGTTTAAGGAATTTGTCTCCGAAGCCGATGCTGATCTATTAGTTTTCCCCGAACTTGCTTTCACCGGCTATTTTTTTACTTCGTCTCAACAAGCAAAACAATATTCTCAGCCTGTTGATGGCATGCTGGCAAAGAAAATCAGACAGATTGCAAAAGAGCATAACGTTGCCATAGTCACAGGTTTCCTCGAAGAAGCTAATGGATCTCTTTATAATAGTGCAATTGCAATAGATCGCAATGGAAAACTTGTCGGGCATTACCGTAAGGTACATCTCTTCTATTATGAGAAAGTTGTCTTTGAAATCGGTGATCACGGCTTCCCTGTTTGTGTAATCGAAGTCCGGAACAGTGAGAAAATAAAACTGGGGCTTCAAATTTGCTACGATTGGCGATTTCCGGAAGTTACTCGCTCCCTTGCAATCAAAGGTGCAGAAGTTGTTGCCATTCCTTCTAACATTGTTACGACTACCGGGATGCTTCTCGACACACTTAAAGTTCGAGCATTTGAAAATAAGGTCATCGTGGCGTTTGCTGATAGAATTGGTATAGAAAAGGCAGAAATAGATGATAAATCAGAAGAGTTAGTCTTTCGGGGGGAAAGCTGTATTATAAATTACAATGGAAACCTTATTTCACTCTGTTCAAATCATGAGGAATCAATAGCTTATGCCGATGTCTTAACAGAAGAAACGAGATCAAAAATCATAAATAAATTCAATAATATAATTTCTGATAGGCAAGAGGATATATACTTTACTTAAGTATGTGCAAAACTTGTGAAAAAAAAGGAAACGATTCTCAGAAAAAAACGTATTCATAACCTGCTCGGAATACAGAGGGATATTATATGAGTATTTCCAAAGAAATAGTTAAGCTTTCCAGTCAAGTACTGAAGGAATTTCCGAAGGAGGTTATTACCGCCGAAGAGGTAGTGCGCCGTCGAATTCAATCGTTTCTCAGGATCGCTCTTGCAACTATTTTCTTTTGGCTTGGATCGCTTATCTCTCTCGGAGCGACAGCAATTGCTCAAGCAGTGACTAAAGACCAACCGGCAAAGGCAAAGACTGCCTCTCGCCACCGCCCGCATTATAAGAATTTTAAGCACGTTACCGATCCTAATACGTCAATGATCGGAACTGCATCCTGGTATGGACATGGTTTCCATAACCGTAAGACTGCTTCCGGCAAACGCTTCGATCAGGATGCAATGATGGCCGCTCATCGGACGCTCCCTTTCGGTACACTTCTGAAAGTTACCAATATGGCAAACAATAAGTCATGTATTCTCGAAGTTACTGATCGCGGTCCCTATGCAAAGAACCGAATTATAGATGTTTCACGCGGCGCAGCAAGAGAACTTGGATTTGCCAATGCAGGAACAGCTCGTGTAACACTTCAGATAATCTCCCCGCCAAATATCGCTTATTCGAGTTTACGTAGATATATCCCTACTTCTGATGTTCTAAAAGCACCTGCAATAGCATTGCGCTAAGATATTGCCTCTGTTTCAACCCTGTGAGCAAAGATATAGCAGGATACTCAAATCTCTCC
>PLXB01000186.1 GCA_003151215.1 Ignavibacteriota bacterium | reverse complement strand
TTTCACTCGGAATTCCTGAGGTACAGAGCAAATAGTATAGTCGCGATGCATCAGTTTTATCAACAGCTGTTCTGCCCTTAAGAAAGGCTAACCCCCGAATAAGATCGAGAGCCTTTGCCTGGGTTCGGGGAGAAATATAAAAATCTTTCTGCCTCGCTCGTTCTTCATGGGGGCGTTCCTGTATCATCCTGTTACGCTGAACTTCATAATGGCGAATTACCAGATTTGTAAAATACACGATCTCCGGACTCATCGTAATCGTAAGATCTTCTATTTCGCCTTTGACAATAGCGCTTGCATATTATAGCCATGCATATGAAATTTTCTTTTCAGGCTGCAAGATGTTCCCGGAAGCTTTTAGATATTGTTCTGAAATTTGATATTGCACGAACGGATCTTTATCCGGTGTGGTAAGTGCTTTGAACAGAAATCGGTCGAGAAGCGCCTCGGTAATTTCGGAGATGCGGAGATAATTGGTAGCAGCTATCACTGTATGGATCGCTGCAGGCATTTGCTGAATTCCGCGAACCAGAGCCCGTTCATTTAATGTCGTCAGCAAGGCTCGGAGAGTATAATCATTCGCATCGAAAATTTCGTCGATGAAGCCGAATTCGCTTTCGATAAGAGAACCTTCGGTATTATGGATAATGCGACCTTTTTTCAGCTCTTCAATGTCAAGTCCGCCGAAATAAGTATCAGGTTGCTGCTCCTTTGAAGCTTGCACTTTGAAAGTACGTGCACCATCAAACATGGCAAAGACCTGTCCGGCAAGTAGTGTCTTGCCTACGCCGGTGCGGCTTTCGATAAGAACATGCTCACCTAATAGTAAGGCAAGAAATATCTGTTCGACAACTTCGGAGCGGTTGATAACGCGTCTTTCGACGAACTCCATCGCCGCTTTTAGCTCTTTAATAAATACTTCCGGAGTAAATCCGGCAGGTTGTGTCGCTTTCATGGGCTACTAATATAAGCAGAGAATGCGAATCGGGTTGACGGTTTCGAATTTATATAATGTCTAAATCATTTTAAAAAATTCTTAAAATTCAATAAACATAAAAGCTGCTTCCTCATGACTCCCGTATATTTGCATACCATTATTCGCTCCAAAGAATTGTATCTCATAATTAATGAAAAGCTTTTGAGTGACGAAATAAGCATTACTATTGTTTTCGGTTTTCTGAAATCTCATATATTATTAACAGACCACAATGATAATCGGAATCCCACGTGAAATTAAATCGAATGAAAATCGTGTCGCTCTTACGCCCAGCGGGGCTGAAGTATTAAAAGATCACGGTCATTCCGTTCTTCTGGAAAATAATGCCGGAGTTGGCTCGGGCTTTAAAAATGAAGATTATATCGCCGCTGGAGCCGAGATCATCGCAACTGCTAAGGAAGTCTTCGATCGCGCAGAGATGATCATGAAGGTTAAAGAACCGATTGCACAGGAATATCCTCTTATCCGCAAAGGCCAACTTCTTTTTACTTATTTTCATTTTGCTGCAGATCGTGCTCTGACCGATGCAATTGTGAAATCAGGTTCGATTGCTATTGCTTATGAAACTGTGCAAAAAAATGACGGCTCGTTGCCGCTTTTGATCCCGATGTCGGAAGTTGCAGGTCGGATGGCTCCGCAGGAAGGAGCGAAATATTTAGAAAAGACTCAAGGCGGCAGAGGCATTTTGCTCGGAGGCGTTCCGGGCACTGAACCTGCTGATGTAGTGATTTTAGGTGGCGGAATAGTTGGGACAAATGCTGCGAAGATCGCTGCGGGGCTTGGCGCACGAGTGACGATCTTAGATGTCAATCTTCAGCGTCTTCGTTATCTTGATGATGTGATGCCCAGGAACGTTACGACAATGATGTCAAATCCATATAATATTCGTAAACTCATCAAACGTGCCGATCTTGTTATTGGCGGAATTCTGATCCCCGGAGCAAAAGCACCACGATTAATTACTCGTGATATGCTTAAAGACATGAAGGAAGGTTCGGTGATCGTCGATGTTGCAGTAGATCAGGGAGGATGTATCGAAACTTGCAAACCCACAACGCATGAGAATCCCACTTTTGTCGTCGATGGCGTTGTTCATTATTGCGTAGCAAATATGCCGGGTGCTGTGCCGATGACTTCGACCGTTGCGCTTACCAATGCAACGCTTCCGTATGCGGTACATCTTGCCGGCGAAGGGTATGAAAAAGCAATTTCATTAAATCCTGAATTACGGGCAGGACTGAATGTCATTGATGGAAATGTCACCTATAAAGGCGTCGCCGATGCTTTTGGGATGAAGTATGAAGATTCGAGGAAGTTTATCAAGTAAGAAGAATGCCGAAAGTAACGATCGACGGAAAAGATTTTGAGGCACAGCAAGGACAAACTGTTATTCAGGTCGCTCTGGAGAACGGTATCGGTATTCCGCATTTCTGCTGGCATCCCGCATTGACGGTTGCCGGGAATTGCCGTATGTGCCTTGTGGATGTTGAAAAAATTCCGAAGTTATCTATTGCATGTTCTACGACTGTCACAGAAGGAATGGTCGTTCATACGCAGAATGAAAAATCCTTGAAGGGCAGGGAAGATGTAATGGAGTTTCTGTTGATCAACCATCCTCTGGATTGCCCGATCTGCGATGAAGCAGGGCAGTGCAAGCTTCAGGATTATGCTTTCAACCATTCCCGCGGCATATCCAGATTCGAAGAGGAGAAAGTTCATAAGGATAAGCGTGTGCCGTTCGGTCCGAATGTGCTTTTCGATGCCGAGCGATGCATATCGTGTTCGCGCTGTATTCGATTTGGTCAGGAAATTGCCGATCAACCGGTACTTACTTTTGTTGATCGCGGCGATCATGTAACGATCGAGCCGTATCCCGGAATGCAGCTGGATAATCCGGTGTCGATGAATGTCATCGATATATGTCCTGTCGGCGCGCTGACAAGCCGTGATTTTCGGTTCAAGGCTCGTGCATGGGATATGTCTTTCACGGAAACGATCTGCCCTGATTGCGCCCGGGGTTGTAATATCCGAGCAGGCGTTCGGGATAATGAAATATTGCGTTTGGAGCCGCGCCCGAATCCGAACGTCAATGATTTTTGGATGTGCGATATGGGCAGGCTTGAAACATATCCGCCTGTCAATGCTGAGACTCGAATTTCAGGTGCATGGTCACGTCAAAGCGGGAAACTAATAAGTTTGGAACCCGATGCTGCTGCGGCAATGATTGCAATTGCACTGAAGAAATATAAGCCCGAAGAGATCGCCTGCATCGCATCCCCTTTTGCAACGATCGAAGATAATTTTGCTTTCCTCGAAGTTGCAAAATTAAAAACAAAGAATATCGGATACTTCCCGCATTCCGTGGGCGAAGATCAGAAACTGCTCATTCGTGCCGATAGGACTCCTAATTCATACGGCTTGAAATTACTTGGAGTCAACGAGTTCGGCTCTGAATTTACTGAGGCATTGAGAACGGGAAAGATCAAAGCCATCTACGCACTTGAAGATGATTTTCTTTCAAGGATAAATGTTCCGTTTGATAAAGTTGTTTTTTTCGGATGTCATGCTACCAATGAGTCCCGTACCACAGAACGCGCCGATGTTATTTTACCTGCTTCGGCATGGGCTGAAAAAGAGGGAGTTTTTGTAAATTTCGAAGGCTGGGCACAGAAACTCAGACCGGCAGTTGAAACATCACATCATGTGCGCAATCTCGATCGGATGAATCAGTCCCGTCTTGATCGTTTCGCCTCGAAGTTCGACCGCTGGGCGAAGGGAAGAAAGGTTGATGCCATCGAGTCATGGCAGTTAGCGGAAATGGTCGGCTTGCATCTTGGTATGAAGTCCAATCATCTGTATACCGAAGATGTTTTTGAGAAAGCCGCTTTATCAGTTACGGGATTGAAAGGTTTGGATTACGAGAAGATCGGCTCACAAGGGCATCCTGTTTCAGGAGTGGACAAAACGATAAAGATCTCCTATTACAGGGAAGTGTATCAGAACGATACGCAGGAACATATCGAAGTAATGATGCAAAACGATTAATGATACTTGAAGCACTGATAAAAATCGTCGTCGTTCTCTTAGTAGTCCTGACTGCTGTATCCTATCTCGTTCTTTTAGAACGTTGGATCAGCGCATGGCTGCAGGATCGCATTGGGCCGAACCGAACGGGTCCGCTCGGATTGTTCCAGCCGCTTGCCGATGTATTAAAACTGCTGCTCAAAGAAGATATTGAACCGTCACAATCTGAAAAATGGATTCACTGGCTTGCCCCGGTCATTTCTATAGCAGTAGCATTCAGTGTTCTTGCGATCATTCCTTTCGGTTCATCAATCATTCTTGATGGCAAAAGCTACTCACTTGCGATTGCAAGCAATATCAATATCGGAGTTCTTTATATTATCGCCCTCACTTCTGTCGGTGTGTATGGCATTACGCTTGCCGGATGGTCGAGTGGTTCGAAGTACTCCTTACTTGGCGGATTACGTTCGAGTGCGCAAATGATCAGTTATGAACTTACGCTGGGTTTAGGATTAATTTCGGTAGTGATGCTTTCCGGTACGCTCGATCTGGGTGGAATAATCCAATCGCAAGTCACTGGCGGATGGAATATTATCCGGGCGCCGCTCGGATTTATGCTTTTTCTCATTTCTTCGTTTGCCGAGACGAACCGCCAGCCATTCGATCTTTCTGAAGCCGAACCTGAACTTGTAGGCGGATATCATACGGAATATAGCTCAATGAAATTTGCGCTTTTCTTCCTTGCCGAATATGCAAATATGATAACGGCAAGCGCCGTAATGAGCGTCCTTTTTCTCGGCGGCTGGCATGTACCATTCCTTAATACAATGGGAATGAACCCGACATTGCTGGCAATTCTCGGAGTGGCAGCATTCGCTCTGAAGATCTTTGCATTCATCTTCTTCTTTATGTGGGTGCGCTGGACTTTGCCACGCTTCCGCTACGATCAGCTGATGANNATGAATCTCGGATGGAAAGTGTTGCTTCCGCTCGGCATCATTAATATTATACTGACGGCTTTGGAAAAAACATATCTCTTAAAATAAATGCAGTATCGTTCGAAATATAATAATCCAAATCCGAATAGAAAACTGAGTCTATGGGAGAAGCTATATCTTCCCGAAATTGTTCGTGGTCTTTTAACGACGATCAAGCATTTGTTCCGTCCGAAATTTACCCGTCAGTATCCTGAAGAGAAATGGGAAGCCCCGGCAGCTTTTCGCGGAAGACCGGTGCTGGTCATGGAGGAAAATGGCGCAGAGCGCTGCGTTGCCTGCGGTTTATGTTCGCGGGTATGCCCTCCGCTCGCCATCGAAGTGCAGGCAAGCGAGACCGATCTCTTGAAAGAGCGCTACCCTGTGCGCTTCGAGATCAAT
>PLXB01000015.1 GCA_003151215.1 Ignavibacteriota bacterium | reverse complement strand
TGGCACTTCGTGTGAACGGTGCTGTGGGACTGAATCGAATACAATACTGCATGGACTGCCCGGCAATAATGCTATCACCAGCCGTAGGACCACTAATCACCGAGAAATCCGGATCGCCGGACAAATTAAAGCCTTGAATATGTAACGTAGCAGGGCCGAGGGTATCGGGCACGCCGACACTCATAGCGGTTACACAGAGGGTGTCAGTCTGGCCAGGTAATAATGTTCCGAAGTTCAGGTTCTTCGCTTCGAGTGAAAGTTCTGATGGGGGGGCAGGAGGAGTAAGCGACCAACGAATATCACTTGGTGGTGTCGCAACCACACCCTGTGTGGCGTACGCATTATAGACAAAGGATGGGGTGAGGCCTTGCTGATTGAAGCCATTGAGACCAATGCCAATAGATACATTCTGGAGGCTGCCAACGAGATTATAATTATGATCTCGATAAATGAACTCGATTGTCCCTGTCGTTTCATAGAACTTGACCTGCATATCGGTATGAGTTCCATTTCCTTGATTTCCCCAGACGCTCACCCCGGGAAATTCAATGGTCAGCACTCGATTGGGAGAGGTACCATCGACCTGATAATAAAATTCAGGAGGAGTCAGGTTGTTTCCATTCCAGAGGTAACCGCCAAAAAAATCAATGAGACCCGGATACGTCGGATCACTAATACCTGATTGCGGCGTCCAATTTCCTTCTGCGACAGGTTCATCGTCAATGGGAGCATGGGGATCGTTGGGAATATAGGCGGTAATAAGAGAAATGTAACCATCTACTCCTACATGGATAGGGCCGGCTGGAACAATCACACTATCATACGGAAAATCGAACGGAAGCGGGACCGATGAGTATTCAAAACCATCGTTAGGGTCGCTGGCAAAGACATTCACCGGGGTTCCTGTCGTTTGAATATCCGTCCAGGTAGCTGTGAAGAATGTCATGTTGTAACGATCTACTCTGCCCTGACTCTGACCATACGCCCCGCTGACGAGGAGAGCAAAAAACATAAAACCGAAGCTTACACGAAAGATTTTTTTCCAAGTATTCATATATGTATGCTCCATTGACAATTTAGTCCTTATTTCATGGTATGCCGGCCACCACGGATAGACATACCGTAAGGACGCGCGTGACCGATCCTGTGGCACCACAGGTTTTACATTGGCAAACATACCCAACGTTTCGAAGAAACCCGATACCGGTAAAATACCGCCAAAATTTGCATCCCGAATTGGGATCTTTGCTATCTTTGTGTGCCCTGCCCCCTCCCCGAGGGAGGGGGTTCTTAATTTTTCCCCCTCCCTCGGGGAGGGGTTGGCTTATGACAAGAGAATATATATCTATCCCGATCACAAAAGGCAGCATGGTCCCCACACAGAAATCTAATCGTCCGATAAAAGAAGTAAGTGTAAGTATACTGGAATCGCGTTTCAGTCGGGCAGTTCGTCCCAAGACGCGCCTATGGGCGATGATTCGTTTGGCGGAGGAATTAATTGGCAAAGAAGCTCCGCAGACCGAACGAGCACTTACACTTTTCAAAGAAGCGAAAGCTTTGGCGGAACAGATTAACGACCGTCGAGGCATTGCCGCGGCGATTCATGGCACAGGTCAATGTCATGTCCGTCTTTCATATCTTAACGAGGCGATTGCATTATTCCGAGAAGCATTATCTATTGCAGAGCAAACAGGAGATGCCGAATGTGAAATTTCGATACTAAAAGATATGGGGCACGCTTATAAAAAACAAGGAATGTTCGACCCTGCATTAGAAGTACTGACAAAATGTGTCGAGCTCGCAGAACTGATCGGGAATGTTCGAGTACAAGCGCAAGCACTTGTTAGATTTGGAGACGTATCCGATGGACTTGGGCAATACCATAAATCCCTGGAGTATTATACCAGAAGCCTTACGCTCTTTGAACATACCGGCACCACGCGCGATCAGGCAATTGCCCTACAAAATATGAATAACCCATTACGATCACTGGGCAGATATGATGAAGCTCTTTCCGTTCTCGAGCGCTCCCGCCAATTATTCCACTCCATTCGCGATGTTCGGAATGAGGGTATCTGTGTCGGCTCTATTGGTACGACCTATTCTGAACTCGGTGATTATTCCACGGCCCTTTCGGAGCATCTTTCTTCCGCAATGATCTTAGAGCGCGTTGGCGAAAAATACGATCTTGCAATTACATATAATAATGTGATGAACCTCTATTTTAAATTAGGCGATGACAAAAAAGCTATAGCTTATGGGAAAACAGCATTTCGAATCTTTGAAGAGATTGGGCATAGGACAGGTCGGGCATTAATGTATGGAAACCTTGGAGAGTACTATCTTGGCAAAGGACAAAAACTTCGTGCAGAGTCCTTCTTAAGAAAATTTCTCACACTTTCGAGGGAAATCGGATGGAAAAATTACGAGACCATTGCACTGATAGATCTTGCTAAACTTAAAATCGACGACAAAGAATTTGTTTCCGCAGAAAAATTTCTACATGATGCCCTCGCTATTGCGACGGAAAGCGCCAGTTCTGAAAACATAATCACTACGTTGCTTGAACTTGGCAATTTATTCAATACCCAATCGCAGCCGGATCGAGCGCTGTCATTCCTCGAACAAGCAATCACGATAGCTGAAGCTATCGGTTTGCGGTCCTATTCTCAAGAAATACATCAAATGTTAGCCAGGACATGCGAGATGAAAGGAGATTTCAAACGTGCTCTGGAACATATGAAACTTGCCTCCAGCATCAAAGAAGAAATGCTAGGCACGGAAAAACAAAAAGCGATCACAGCAGTCCAGATACGATC
>PLXB01000331.1 GCA_003151215.1 Ignavibacteriota bacterium | reverse complement strand
AACCCTGCATCGTCGGGTGGAAAGAAGGCGAAACTCATTATCAAAATATGACGTTCTCGAACTATACGGAACTCTGGTCGCTCGACAATAAGTCCTTCGCCGACTACCTCGACGTGTGGTATCAAAAGCGCGACAATACCGCAAAATACATCCATCCGACCCAGAAGCCCATTCAACTCGCAGAACGCGCCCTGAAACGCTCCAGTGCCAAAGGGGACGCCGTCTTGGACGCCTTCGGCGGCTCGGGGAGCACCCTTATCGCCTGCGAACAACTGAAACGCAAGGCGCGACTCATTGAACTCGATCCTAAATACGTCGATGCCATCGTAAAGCGATGGGAATCATATACCAATGGAAAAGCGAAAAAACTCTAAGGCCGGAAGACCGCCTGAATTTACCGATGACGTTGTAAAGAAATTGGAGGAGTCATTTTCCATCGATGCGACGGTTGAGGAAGCTTGTTTTTACGCTGATATTTCGCGGCAATCGTACTACAACAACGTGAAGGAAGGAACGGCATTATTTGACAGATTTAAGGCGTTGCGGGAACGGCCGGTGCTTCTCGCGCGGCAGACGGCAGTGAGTAAAATTACCGAAAGCTACGCGAACGCCATCGATTACCTGAAGCGGAAGCGCAAGGACGAGTTCGGTGAACAGCATCGCAGCTCTGTCGACATAACGACCCAAGGCGAGAAGATAAACAACTCGGCCGAGCTGAAAGAACTATCCGACCAATTCCATGAATTCATCCGAAAAAATATATAACAACGTTTATTAAAATTCATGAAAGAAACAACTACAATAGAACAAAATGATGGTAAAATATATATTGATATTCGCTTAGGCGGTATCAAGAGTTATTTTCTTGGTAAACCTAATGACTGGGATATGAAAGTAAAACGCGAAGTTTTGAAATGTATCGTTTTTTTTGGCATTGAAAATAACGGCAATTTTGAACCAATTGGCACTGGTTTCTTTATCGGTGTTCCGTACGAAAATGAGGCACACCGGCAACACGTTTATCTTGTAACGGCAAAACATAACATTGATCCAGGCAAGGGAAATTGCAATGCGTTTAGCGTGAATACGAAGGATGGAAATATAGTGATCAACTTCCAAACTTCAGGTTGGTATGATCCTCTGTCTGAATCTGCCGATATTTGTCTAAGGCCTATTGAAATAGCAGACGAATGGGATGTTTTAATTCTTCCGGTTGACATGATTACTCCTAAAGAATTAATCGGAAGCGATGATTGGATAACTACTGGGTCAGATGTATTTATTACAGGTCTTTTCACAGAATTTTCAGGTAAATTGAAAAATCATCCAATTGTAAGGAAGGGTAGTATAGCAATGATGCCAACCGAGAAAATAAACTCAACGGGGATTGGACTTATAGATGCTTATCTTATTGAGGTTCGTTCTGTAAGTGGGCTAAGTGGTTCACCTGTTTTTTGGTACGCTACGTCAAATGACATTCAGACAGTTTTTACTCCCCTCGCTAGCGTGAATAGGGCGAGACCAAGTATACAGCAAGAATTTTGGGGGTTGCTCGGATTGGTTCAGGGGCACTATCCAATCTCTGACGATAAAGACGTTGAACCAGTTTATGATAATCATAAAGGTCGCATGAAGGGGGAAATCAATGCAGGCATAGCTTCTGTCACTCCTGCATCGAAAATTAATGATATTTTGATGCGCGATGAGTTGAAAAAACAAAGACGTGAGGATGAAGAAATATGGTCAAACAAAAAAGGTGCAACTCCTGATTAGTGAATTCCATGGTTTCATCCGAAAAGTTATCTGAGAACATTATCGAGCAGCTGCAGGACACGGATATTTATGCGTGGATAAAAAAGAACGAGATAAAAACCGAGAACGGCATACCACTCGACTTCCATGACTTCCGCTTCCTCTTGGATATTTATTGGGACGACTCGCCATTCATCTGCTGCATGAAAGCGGCGCAGATAGGATTCACGACGTGCGAAATCCTCAAGTCCATTTACGAAGCAAAGAATGAGAACCTTGATATCATCTATGTCCTTCCGACAGGCGATGATGTAAAGAAATTCTCCGGCGGTAAAACAAACCGCATTATAAAGAACAACCCGATTCTCCAAGAATGGACTGCCGACAAAGATAGCGTGGAGCAAAAGAGAGTTGGCAAGGCGACTATCTATTATCAGGGTAGCTGGACGGAACGGGTAGCTCTGATGATCTCGGCAAAGAAGCTCATCGTGGACGAATATGACCGTTGCAAGCAGGATGTCATTGAGCAATATGATTCACGCCTCCAATTTATCACCGATCCGAAAAAGGCATTCTTCTCGAATCCCTCGATGCCCGACTTTGGCATCCACAAGTTCTATAAGAAGTCAGACCAAAAGAAGTGGCACGTAACGCATTCGTGCGGGGGCAGGTTCGTTCTCGGCGAGGAGTGTATCGACTACGATGCGGAGATATATTGCTGTCCCAATTGCCAGGGCGAGATAACGGATGAAGAACGGCGCATGGGCGAATGGGTTCCGACTTCACAAGGGGAGTGGTCGGGATATTGGATACCGCTGTGGGTCAATCCGAGGATTAGCGCGAAGAAGATAGCCGAGTACAAGCGCGAAAAAACACCCGAATACTTTTCGAACTTCGTCGCCGGGCTTCCGTATCTCGGCGGCGGCGACAAGGTAAGCGCGCAAACAATTATTAATTGTCTGTCGGACGAAGTGAATATGCATTCAGAGCGTATCATCATCGGTGTAGACACTGGGCTTCCGATCCATATCGTCTGCGCAAACAAAGAGGGATATTTTTACTACAATACGCTCTCCGATCCATTGACGGGTAAAGACCCATATCTTGAGCTTGAAGCGTTTTTGAAGCGCTGGCCGAAATCCGTCGTGGTAGCAGACCAAGGAGGCGACTTGATCGGCATACGCGCATTGCAGGCAAAGTACCCGGGGCGCGTGTTCCTCGTGTGGTTCCGCCGCGACAAAAAAGGCATGGAGATGATGGATTGGGGCACGGATGAGGAATACGGCAAAGTGACCGCCGACCGGAATCGCCTCATCCCGTTATTTATCGACGAGATGCTCGACAAGCGTGTAACCTACAACGGAACTGAAAGCGAATGGCAAGATTATATTGCCCACTGGATGAACATCTATCGGGTGTGGGTGCCGATGCCAGGCGAGGATGAGACGACGGGGCGTAAAGAGTTTAGGTGGGAGAGGTCAGGTGATGATCACTATGTTTTCGCCGCCATTTATTGCCGCATCGGGCTTGGCCGGTTCCAAAACACGATGGCGAAAATCTTCGGTGTACGCAACGTTATGGAGGGAATACCAAAAGGGCAAATAGTTGATGATGGTGGCGTGCAACTTCTATGGGATAAGCCAGTCAATTTCTGAGAATGCGATACTGACTTAATTTCCTAGATAATGAGTAACCAAATTATCAAACTGCGTTTCGCTTATTTCAACAGAACTAGTTCCATAACAAAGGTCAGTTCCATCACTGTAGTGATCGCACGAAGCAATAAAAGTATTGTCAGGAGCGGACATGAGATTTAAAGCATAATACGAGTTATCAGCTTGGATCTCATCGGTTTCGTAATAGCAACCATTAAGCGAATTATTGTATGCTGATTTCGATAATGAGAAATTCTTTTTGCCAATGTATTCTTGATTGTCTGAATTCACTGCCTCAACAGCAATCTCTTTACAATTCGATTCATTCTGACTTTCATTAAAAAGAGTTTGATTGACCGACGAGGTCGCTTGCGGTGGAGTGGTAGTAGGAATGGATTTATTAGAACTCAAAACGAGCCATGCAATCCCGACCACGATTAAAGTTACTATCACGGTTGCAATGATAATACCGACGGAAGATTTTTGGTTTTTTTCTGGCATATTGAAGCCTATGAGTTAAGGGCGAGGATAAGTAGAATGATGATTATGATCAGCACCCATCCCCATGCAGGAATACCTTTCTTTTTCTGCACTACTACCGGCCTTGCTGGTTCTTGATAACGTTGCGGAGGTGGTGTTTCCCTGGAGACATGAGCGAGCTTTACCTGCGTGTCGTACACCCCTCGTTTGTAGGGATTTGAAAGCACTTCATAAGCTTCGTGCGCCTCTTTAAACTTCGCTGCATCCCCGCCTTCCATGTCGGGATGATGTTTATGAGCAAGCCGTCGGTATGCTTCTTTTATCTCGTCTTCCGATACGCTCGGATGGACGCGCAGGATTTCGTAATAATCTTTCATTGGAGAGTCGAAGAAAATCTCCTACGCCATTTATTGGAGAAGCAAGGTTGCATTTAATGTACTGTTGCTAGGAGAAGCATATGTCTGTGGAACGGTATTTATGATGGTTGTGGGGGTCAATATAAAGATCATTGCATAGTTATATCCTGGAGTAAGCGCGATCGGAAATGTCCCGCCGTTTGGTGAAGTAGTTTGAATTGGTGCGGGAGCAGGATTGCAACCATCACTGTTGCAAGGCACATAGAAGTAAGCAAGATTATTGGCGGGATTAGAACCTGTCCAAGATACTTGCAGCGTGGCGTTCGTATGTCCCCCTATGTAAACTCTCGTACCATATACTACTTGATTAGCTGGATTCAAAAGTGGGCTTGAATCCTCCCAACTCGCGGAAGTAGCTCCTCCTCCGATCGTGTTATTAGTCCACAGTGTAATCGTATTTGGAGCATCCACCTGAAATTCAGCAGTGGTAATCGGCAGCCCCAGGGCATTGGTACTGCTACCTCCATTGCCACCAACGAACTGCAAGCCCGTGATCTCCAGTTGGAATGTTCCACCTGTCGAAGGTAGAGGATTCAAAGTTACGTTTACACAACTTCCATTGGCACCATTGCCGGTCGTCGTGAGTGATAAATCATTAGCAGTAAAATCGGTAGAATTGACCTCATAGGTAAGCGATGACAGATTCGGCGAGTAAGAGTAGGAATATACTCCGTTTGAATTTGGATACTGACAAGCGAGTGAAGCTACGACCGCGCTAGTTTGCGGATTCCCTATATATCCGCTTTGCGGAGGTATAAGAGAAACTGTTGGCTGAGGCGGTGGTGGAGGGGTCTGCGAGGTTACTGTTATTGATCGCGTTGAACCGAGAGCTGATACAGTAATGGTGTGCTGTCCGGTGGTTTGAGGTTCATAGCCAAAAATGTACCCATTATGGAAAGCAGGATTTGTTATGGTAAACGTACTTCCATTGGTACTGTTTGTTTCAAACTCATCGTTGGCGTAATTTCCAAAGCCTATGCCGCTCGGATTGGGATCATCGGTGGAAATTGTAGCGGATGCGGTGGTTATAGGATTTCCATTTTCATCGAATAATTTAACGGAAAGATTATTGTCCTCGATGCCCGTATAGAACTGATTTGTACCGTCATTAGCCCCCGTGAGTTGAATTGATCCAAGCGTCGTCGGTACTGGAGCGGCCGAGACACTTACGGTTAAGCTTGCAGAGGTTGAACCGCCAGTGCCGGTGCATGAAATCGAGTATGTTTGTGAGGTAGTAAGACTACCCGTGCTTTGATTGCCAGAAGCACCTGACCATCCCATAGGAGAAACATTGCACGAATTGGCGTTCGTCGAACTCCAGCTGATTGTTGCAGTGCTACCATAAGGAATGGTGATTGAATTTGCGGAACCGTTCACCATTATACTCACAGTAGGCGTTGGCGTTGATCCCTGTGGTTGCGTAGGTGTGGGCGTTGGCACGGTTTCCACCGGAGGAGTGGTGTTTTGCGCTATCTGCTGCAATGCTTGCGTACTGCTCTGTTGCGCCTGAAGCTGTTGCTCCAATAAAGCCAATTCCTGCGTGAGAGCTGCAAGTTGAAGCTGTGGCGTGGTGGATGCCGTAACAACGGGAGGCGTGCTCGTTCCCGTTTCGGTAATCGCTTCGTTGTTTGATGCGCTTACTACCGCATCGGCTATTTTGTTTGCCGCTGCCATGGTGATTGGCCCGAAGTATCCAGCGGCGGGAGTAACACCCTGTTGGGTCTGAAATGCCTTTACCGCACCAAGCGTGAGGAAATAGAAGTTGCCCGTGATTGGGCCGCTATACAGATTTTGCGATGTTAAAAATTCTTGGAGCTGAGTTACTTGCGAATTATTCTGAAGCCCGTAATAAAGGTTCTGCGTGAAGACATCGGACTGCGCGTGTGCAAAAGAGAAACCCGAAAGAACGAAGACTGCAATGACTGGAAGAATTGAAAGATATTTTATTTTCATAGTTATATTCATTTTCATTCCGGCGAGAGATCGGCCTTTTTGACGCAAAAAGCTCCCAGCCAGCGATGCCTTGCGGCACCCACATCCCTTTCGAGATATGACCATCAACGGCGCTCTGACTAGGAGCTTTTTACCGTTGATGGTGTTTTCGGCCATGCCCTGATTACTCAGAGTTTAGGCGCATTAAGTTGTGCCTTTATTTTGCCATAAATCATAAAAAAATGAAAGTTGAGCGAATTGAAACAGCGCGGAAAATCTGCTAAAATCACAGGGAAGATGATTATTAAATGACTATGACTATTGATGAAAAATACGATAATGCCCTCCAGATGCTCCACGGCTATTATGATGGGAAAAATGAGCGTCTACGCATCGCAAGGTCGGTATTGAACGAGAATGGCTTTAACACGGATTTTCACGGCGAATTTGTATCGATGATTTGCCCAAGATTGGGACGGGAAGGTATTTTAAAGGAGAGTCCCTTTTCATTCTTGCCTAGCGATAAGGGCATCATAGATCAAGAGAGATATCGACAGCTAAGTCGCAAGATGGAAATGGCTGATCTTTCGTTCGCTGAATTTGGAAAGATACAAAATGAGATTTCCACCCTAGATCGCATCATTACTTTCGTCGTCGATGGGAAAAAACTTGATACGGTATACAAAAAGAAAAAATCGGTCGCGGACGGGAATGCCACAGATTCCGGAATTGCAAAAAATACACCGGCATCAATTTATTTGATTGGTGACTCGATAGTGCCATCCAAAATTATATCCATGGTTCTCGACGAAGATTATCAGCACCCTAACCGATTCGCCGTTCAGAATAATGAAGGAAAAGAAGCAGTCATAAAAAAACTATACGACATCGTTTATTCTCTCCAGTTCAACGCATCCGATAAAGTGGTGGCGTATAGTGAGGGGCTTAAAGACAGCATCA
Organism: Ignavibacteriota bacterium; assembly: GCA_003151215.1. Next base: position 2,143 of record PLXB01000331.1, on the reverse strand, counting down.
ATAACGATGTGTTCAAAAAACCAAAGATTGCCGAGCATATAAAATCCAACCACCTTAAGAAACCGATGCTTGTGTCGAAATCTTCCGATGGCCGATTTATTTTGGCGGGCGACACAACGGTAAAAATTGTGCGTCCTAACGAAATTCCACTGCAGTTTCGGTCTCAATATCCGCAGCAAGGGCGGTAATCCAAATATCATCCGACTTGATGGTCGGTCGGATACCATGATCGCTTAATAAATAAGCGATTTTTTCATTTGTTATCCGATTGGTCGGAGGGGGAAAATTCACTCAGGATAAAAATCCCGATGATTATGACCTCCAAAAATCTAGACGAAAAATTCAGTACACACGATTTCTCCCTTGCGGCGACGATTTCGCTATTTCACCCGATTGAAGATATTGACCGCGAGAATCCGCGCAGAGCCGAATTCGTTTTTAAGCGCGATGCCGAACTCGATGATCTGATTTCAAGTTATTGGCGCAGGGAATTAAAAGTCGACCCACAGAGCCATGCTGATGCCATGCGGATTTTGAAGGCACGACTATACGAACGCTAATGTCGTTGCCCCGCGAAGCGATCATCGAGTTTAAGAAAGTCTACGCGAAGGTCTATGGCGTTCAGATAGACGACGTTGAGGCAGAACGCAGAGCAAACAACCTCGTCGGTTTTTATAGCGAGGTCTANNATAAAAGTCAGCTAGGTCTGGATGTTCCTGAAGTGCTCACCGCAGAAACGGCTGGCAGTTCAGGGTCATTGACCCGAGTCGTAGGGAGGGCGCACCCGTAGCGCTGGCTGGGCGACATAAAACAAACTGGCAGAGATTACGGGCGACCGACCGACGCGACCGATACACTGAAGCCCCTGAACCATACAACTGACTTTGAGCATGACAAGATTCATGCGGCAGGACATGGGGAGGGAGGGGATATCAGGTTGAGGGAAGCGAGGGAGGGAGGGCTGCAGGGTATGCTCCCCGGGTCCTTAGTGTTAACGAATTAACGAAAATGAAACGGCAAACAAAACATATCAGGATAGGCGCAGAAAATCACAAGCGCCTCAAACAAGCTTCGGTTGACACCGGCAAGACTATTTCCGTTATCGCCGACGAAATTATCGACGAGCATTTTAATCTTCGAAGCATCGAAGAAACGCCAACCGAGCCAAAGTCACAAAAATGAAACAGAACTCATCAAATCGATATTACGCCGAATGCGTACTCCACAAACGGAGATGCCTTATAACGCCATGCGAAAAATGTGGCATGCATTATTGCGACGAATTTTATTCGGCAGATTGTCCCGGCATGAGAAGCGGCGATTCGAGAATTTACCACCCCCTGAGGAAGCAGGCGTTTGAGCCGCTTGGGCAGCCCATAACGCCGAGGTTTCAAGCTAATGTTACGCACTCGCGCCAGCTTGGCTTGTAGCCGGGTTTGATGATAATTGGTGTTACCCCATATGGAAACAAAACCAACAATGAAATATGCCGTGTACCCGCGCAAGTCCTCGGATTCTGAAGATCGGCAGGTGCTCTCCATCGATTCCCAAATCGACGAATTGAAAAAACTCGCGCAGAGCCTCGGACTTAACCTGAACTCCTTAGACATACGACCGGAATCGCATTCGGCGAAAGTGCCAGGCGGGCGACCAGTCTGGAAAAGTATTATCGACGATATCAATAAAGGGAAGTTGAACGGCATCATTGCTTGGCACGCGAACCGCCTTTCGAGAAATTCGGTTGATACGGGCGAGATGATCTATCTTATGGATCAAGGCAAGCTCGTCGAAGTCATCACGCCATCGCAGGCGTTCCGTGGCACTCCGAACGATAAGATGATGCTCAACTTCTTCTGCACCATCGCAAAATACGAAAATGATAATAAAGGCGTCGACGTGAAGCGCGGGCTACAAAAGAAAGCCGATATGGGCTATCTGCCGAACGGTGCGAAGCCGGGCTACATGAACGACCCGTACGCCGAGAAGGGGAATAAGCGCATCAAGAACGACCCCGAGCGATTTCCGATTATCAAAGAGGCATGGCGCATGATGCTCACGGGCGATTACACGCCGCCGGAAATTCTCAAAAAGATAAATAACGAACTTGGTTATCGGACGCCCCGCAGAAAAACCATCGGCGGGA
>PLXB01000448.1 GCA_003151215.1 Ignavibacteriota bacterium | reverse complement strand
TCCGATGCCACATGCCATCTCAGTTTCAAGGCTTACTTCGCATGGAATGTTATATTCATTCGCAAGTGATATTGCGGCGCGCATCATTCCCGTAGGTCCGCAGACAAAAAGTTTTGGCTGATCGTATTTTCCGGCTTTCAGATCTTTTCGCAGGTTATCGATTACCGAACCATGAAAACCTTTCGATCCGTCATCGGTGGAATATTCTATATTGCCGAGATATCGATCGGCAAACAGAGCTGAATTCCTTGCACCGTAATAAGTCACAAAAGGAATACCGGTCTGGAAAATTTTTTTCGTCAGCAGCGGCATCGAAGCTACTCCTACTCCACCGATAAGAAGAATTGCTGTTTTATAATTTTTACTGTCATATTTCCAGGGTTTACCGAGCGGTCCGAGAACATCAAGGTATTCGCCAACTTGCGTGCCGGCGAGAATTCCGGTACCTCTGCCGTGATCCTGAATAATGATCTCGGCGTTATCTCCATCGGTGTTATAGACGCTAAACGGTCGGCGCAGAAGAGGATCGGAAAAACCTGCCTTTGGCAGAACATTCACAAATTGACCGGGAGCTGTGTGATTGGCAACGAAGGGATTATGAAACTTCAGGATGACAAGCCCCGGAGTAATTTCTATTCTTTGAAGAACTTTTGATAACTGTATCTTTGAACGTACTTTTTCTTGCATCATAAAATGTACTGCCCGCGTCTCTAATTCTTTCTCGGCGGCAATGGCTGCTGCGGCTGATCTTTCGGATTTGGCGGTCCGAGTTTCTGATTATTTACCGGATTTTTTGTCGAATCCTGCATATTCTTTTGATTTGGATCCGTCACAGTTTGCTTCGGTATCTCTACAGGTTTCACATTATTCTTTTTTGAAGCTTCCTGCATTGCATAGAGCATTTTTGGTTTGAGAAACTCTGCATATTTGGAATAGGGATACTCGAACATCACGCGGCGGTAATACACCAGCGCACTATCGAATCGCGGTTTATCTTCATAGGCAACTCCGATCGTATATAGGGCGCGCGCGGCCACATCTTCATGGGTATGTCCGCTCACAATGGCAAGCAATCCGGGTTTTGCACTTTCCAAACCGGAAGATTTAAATGCAGCATAAGCGTTTGTGAAAGCTACTTCTCCGGGCGAATCCTTTTCGCGCGCTCCGCCATATTCTTTCATTGCCTGTTGAGCATAGATCGATTCGCCGAAGTTTCTTGTCAATCTTTCGATCAGTGCATCACGCTCGGTCGTATTGCCTAACTGATGGTCGAGTTCGATCCAGGTAAATAGCACCTGGGCGCGAAAAATATTTGTCGCCGTATCGGGACGCATATAAATATATTCGAATGCTTGTTTGTACTCCGCGATCGCAGAAGGGTATTCTATAAAATTCTCATACGCGCGTCCGAGCTCGAAATGCGCGTGGGCGCCGACAAAGTGGACGCTATCGATATATTTTGTCGTATCGGAAAAATTAATACTGAATACGCTCACACCGGTAGATGCTTTTTCTTTTTGGATCTTTTCTTCATATTGCTTTACAAGTTTTTCTTCTTCCGCAGTCAGTGTAGCGACCCTATCGGGCTGCCATCGCGAGCCAAGGACCTGCCGCTCTGCCTCAATACGTATTTCGTGCCGGACACCTTCAAGAATTGTCGCACCGTGATGACGAACCTTATGCAGAAGAAATTCAACACTGTCTATTTTCTGAAGCTGTAATTTCCATTCAGAAAACCGAGTCAAGGCGCGAACGCGGTCATTGACATAGTCATTCATTTCACCACTGGAAAAATCTTTGGTGCCGAGAATGATATTTGCGATATGCGCTGCCGAATCGTAATCTCCCATATTACGGAATATTTCCGCCTGACGGAAGCGCGAACGCGCCATTATTGCCTGGCTGATGTTGCGATACGTCGTATCAAGAATACCATACGTCGATTTAACTTTCGGATAATAGTCAGATCTATAATTGNNTTCAAGATCGACAGTATATGCATATTCATACTGCGCAGGCGGATGGGAATTTGCAAATCGAGATTTATCCATCACGATTTGAAAAGACTGCTTCGCTTCAGTAAATTTCTTTTGCTTGAGTAATGACTCGCCTAAGCTCACCAGCGCTTCGCCCTGAACAGAAGCATCGGATGATTTATCGAGGGTAGATCTGAATGCCTGTTCGGCATCGCCCCACTTTCCGTCAAGGAAATATAAAGCTCCGCGTTCATATGATAATCGTGAAGCGGCATCGGCGGATAGACCTTGCTCCGCTAAACGAAGATGTTCGGCCGCAAGAGCCAGACTATCGGTCGATGAAGCAAGGACAAGTTCCGCATATGCTTTATGCGCTTCGGAGATATCGGTTCTGTTCCCTGAGCTTTCTGCCTGTTTGAGAACTTTATCAATTGCAGAAGTGGCCGTATCATATTGATTGGTTGCCATCATCGAACGCGCTAAAAGCATTCCGACTTCCGTACCATATTTCGTATCGGGGTATCGGAAAAGCAGTTCATTAAATTTCCGCTTCGCTCCAGCATAATCACTTTTGTAATACTGGGACTTCCCAACAATGAACAGGGCATCCTCCACATATTTAGTTGCCTTCGCATCAGCGAGGACTTTGGATCCAAGAATGATTGCCGAATCGAGATGCAGCGTGCTCGCCGATTTGTTCGAAGGGGTAGTTGTTCTGTTAAATCCTGATACGGGCATTGCAATTCCCGTTCTTTTTCTGAAGAGCTGGCGGGCGAGATATTCTTCATCAAGCCAGCGGTGAGTCGTTATCACTGATACCGCCCCACTTTGCGCAACCTGATCTTTTAGTAATTGCTCTTCATAAATATCAAGATGCTGCTGTGCAAGATAAACAATATTAAAATATGTAGTAAAATTATGGAAGTATGTGCAGGAGGCGATAAGGACAGTTAAACCTAAAATGAGAAGAATAGAAATATCCTTCCGCTTAATTCTCTGACAGGCGTTTTGTATTCTCCTCACTTCATTTTTATATAGTGTATCAGTAACGTGATACAAAATAAGTTCGTTCAAAAACCCTTGGGCATAAATCTTGCCTTGAACCGATAACGAATTCAGGTATTTTACATTTCTTATTTATTATTAGGACTGAGTAGCATTTGTGTATATTTGTGCTACAAAGACTAAGACTCAATAAAGATTCATTTATTTAACTCATGAAAATAATATACTTACAGACATTTTTATTCGTTGCTTCGCTTTTTTTTGCTACGGAAGCTGCTGTTGCAAACAAAAGGCATTTCACCTATACTTATGAAACTGCCGTCTTACCCAAAGGCAGCCATGAGTTAGAAATCTGGAATACCGTAAGGATCAACCGCAAAGATTTTTACCGGGGGCTCGATACTCGTACAGAATTTGAATTTGGACTAGGAGGAAATCTCCAAACATCGCTTTATCTAAATGTCTCAAATTCAGCTTCCTTTGAGGATGGCATACTGGTGAATGATCAATCGTTCGGATTTTCCAACGAATGGAAATATAAACTGATGGATGCCGTTGCCGATCCCGTCGGAGCGGCGCTCTATGCCGAGGCAAGTGTTAGTACGACTGAAATAGAACTCGAAGGAAAACTGCTTTTAGATAAGCAAATTGGCAGGTTTCTCTTTGCATTCAATGCAATAACAGAACATTCCTTCGTAAACGGACTTGATTCGATAAGTAAGGTGGCAATGCAAACCGAGGACGTTTTTGAATTATGCGGTGGAGCGACGTTTTTCGTAACACCGAGCTTTACCATCGGACTTGAAGTCAGAGAGAATATTAAAAATCCGCCGGGATTTGAAGGTGGCGGTTTGTACTCCGCTTTTTTTGCAGGTCCTTCTCTTTCTGTTGCAGGACCGAACTGGTGGTCGGCAGTCAGCATCTTGCCTCAGATCGCAGGAAGCTCAAAAAGCGAGGCTGGGATCGTAAGCACCGATAAACTTGAGTTACTACAGCACGAAAAACTTGAAGCCAGACTTCTTCTTTCGTTCGAATTCTAATAAAAATATAGAACTATTTTTTCTTCTTTCTTGCTTTCTCTATTTTCTTAGGAATTGGCAGCAATTTCAAATCTTCTGCCGGAGTCGTGAGATCAAAAACTATCGGAACTGCCTGCTCGATTCGCTCTATAGGAATTATATTGAGTCCGTCCGTAATTTTTTTGGGTATCTCGGTAAGGTTCTTGCGGTTCTCTTCCGGGATAAGAATGCATTTAATCCCTTCACGTTGTGCTGCAAGAAGTTTTTCCTGTAATCCTCCGATAGGCAAGATGTTGCCGCGCAAGGTAATCTCACCCGTCATCGCAATATCGCCGCGGGCAGCTTTACCAGTCAATGCAGAAAGCATTGCCATTGTCATTGTCACACCTGCGCTCGGTCCATCTTTGGGTACAGCTCCTTCGGGGAGATGAATATGTACTTCTTTGTCTTTAATGAAATTTGGTTTAAGTCCCAATGCTTCTGCATTGGAGCGAATAAAGCTGAGCGCTGCTTGCGCCGATTCTTTCATGACATCTCCAAGTTGGCCGGTGAGCGAGAGTTTCTCCGATCCGATCATCACTGATACTTCGACCGGGAGAACGTCTCCGCCGGTACTTGTCCATGCCAAGCCCATCACAGCACCGATCTTAGGTTCGAGTTCCTTTTTCGATGTACGATATTTGGGGACTCCAAGAAATTCCTCAATCTTAGCAGAACTAATTTCGATTGATACATCCTTATCGAGAATAAATCTCTTCGAAGTCGGCTCCAACTTCCCTGCTTCACTTACGGTCACATCAGAAAGTGACTCTTGAAATACATCAAGTAATGCTTCCTGCTCAGGATGCTCTACAATTTCTTTTGTAATAAGTGCTCGTGCGCTTTTGCGGCAAATTTTGGCAATCTTACGAACGAGTTCACGCACGCCGGCCTCTTCGGTATAGTTGCGAATGATCTTCAGTAATGCCGCGTCCTCAAATTTGAGATTATCCGGAGTAAGGCCATGGGCAGCAAGTTGTGCAGGAATGATATGTCGTTTTGCGATCTCTAATTTATCATGTTCTAAATATCCCGGAAGTTCAATTACTTCCATTCTATCAAGAAGCGGGTGCGGAATATTATATGCCATATTTGCCGTCGTAACGAAAAAGACGTTTGAAAGGTCATA
>PLXB01000404.1 GCA_003151215.1 Ignavibacteriota bacterium | reverse complement strand
CTTTATTTCATCGGTGAAGTCGTCGATGTTACGGGCTGGCTTGGCGGCTATAATTTCCAATGGGCATGGTCATCGGGCTGGGCAGCGGGGCAGAGCGTTTAGAATTAAAAATTAAAATGTAAATTGTGGAATTTCTTCTCTAATTTTTAATTGAATGTGGTCCTCCGCTTTGATCTCCGAATTTCACGAGCCTGACAGCGCGGGCTTTCGGGCGCATGATCGCCGGCACGAACATCAGCGCCTGTTCATGCGAATCGGCTTCGATAATAGCCCATGCAGTATGATCGCCATCTTTGCAGCCCCAATCGACATGCGTATTAAAACCTGCAGCGATAACCTGCTTGACAACGGCCGTGCAATCGGCATCGGTATGAGGGGAAATGATCAGATATCTATCCAAGACGATCTCCTTCTAAAAATGTGTAACAGATAAAACTTTACGAAGAAAGAACAGGTTAGGAAGCATCTTAATTTCACCAGCGTACTATGGAATGCTTCATCGTCATCGAATCCGATATCGATCAAAGTTCGCAATCGCTCGTTCTTCGGGGCGAAGAAGCCCATCATGCGATCCGGGTTCTGCGGCTTCGCGAAGGCGAGAATCTTCTGGCTACGACATTACATGGTTTTTGCTATCGCGCTAAGCTTGCTTCAAGTGAGCAGGTATCTAAAAATGAGTGGATCGCTCATTGCACAATCGATGAAATCCTGCCTGAATATAATGAGCCGTCTATTGATATTCAACTGATTCAGGGGATAACTCAGCAGCAATCAAAATTCGAAGAGATCACAGAGAAAGTAACCGAGCTTGGAATTTCCTCCATTGTGCCTATCTATACAAAGCGCGTCGAAAAAAGAAGTATCAATTCGAGCCGGCTTGAAAAAATAATTCAATCTGCATGCAAGCAATCGCGTCGGGCAAGAATGCCGAAATTATATGAGGCAATGAATTTTAGTGAGGCATTAATAAACGCCAAAGAAGAGGGGAGGAGGATAATTTTGCTGCATGAATCTGCTCCGCTTAGTCATTCGCTTTCGAAAGCGATCGGACAAGAAAAGACGGATAAAATTTCTTTATGCATCGGACCCGAAGGCGGATTCGATGAAGCAGAAGTATTGTTAGCAACGGACGAATATGGCGCATCGGCTGCCTCGCTTGGCAAGCGAAGGTTGCGGGCAGAGACAGCGGCGATCTCTGCTGTCGCAATTGCAATGGCTGAGTCATTTTCTTCGTAAATTTGATAAATTTCATTTAGACCGTATGTCAGATATTCTTCTCGAAGTAAAAGGACTGAAAAAATATTTTCCTATTAAAAAAGGAGTATTTTCCAAAACTGTCGGCAACGTCAAAGCTGTTGACGACGTGGCATTCACGATCAATCGGGGCGAGACGTTGGGGTTAGTCGGTGAATCCGGCTGCGGCAAGACGACAACAGGCCGCTGCATTTTGCGTCTGATCGAACCGTCAGCCGGCTCGGTGAAATTCGAAGGCGAAGAAGTGACCACAATGAATCAGCATCGCCTTCGCGAAATGCGCCGTCAGATGCAGATCATTTTTCAGGATCCGTATTCATCGTTGAATCCGCGTATTACCGTCGGCGGAATGCTCACAGAAATTTTGAAAGTTCACGGTCTTCGGAAAACCGAAGCCGAAATTAAAGAGCGTGTTGAGGAATTACTTCAAACTGTAGGTTTAAGTCCTTTACATGCAAGAAGATACCCACATGAATTTTCCGGCGGTCAACGCCAGCGTATTGGTATTGCCAGAGCGCTTTCTGTTGAACCGAAATTCATCGTCTGCGATGAACCTGTCAGCGCATTGGATGTATCGATCCAGTCGCAGGTCTTAAATTTGTTGATGGACTTGCAGCAGAAACTGGGACTGACATATCTTTTTATTGCCCATGACCTTTCTGTTGTGAAGCATATTTCCGATCGCGTTGCCGTGATGTACTTAGGTGAGATCGTCGAGATCACCGATTATAAATCGCTTTATGCCGCTCCGAAAGCTCCTTATACTGAGGCGCTTTTATCGGCAGTGCCGATCGCTAATCCGAGAGCGAAGCGTGAGCGTATCGTTCTGACAGGCGATGTTCCAAGCCCGGCAAATGCACCAAGCGGCTGTTACTTCCATCCCCGCTGCCCGAAGGCATTCGGCGATTGCAATTCTATCCATCCACTACTTGATAATGACGGCGAAGGTCACATGGTGCGCTGCCTGCTTTTCCCGAATAGTTATCCTTCAGGAGGTGTGCAGCAGGCAAAAGCGGCATAAGGAGAAAATATGAACGATGAAATATGAACTATGAAAAAAATCATATTTCATAGTTCGTATTTCATATTTTACCTAATCAATGCCAAGCCCCCAAAATCTCCATACTTCTGATAAAATCCTGACGCTTTCCAACAGCATCAGTTTCTTCCGCATCATTCTTGCCGTTCCGACCGTCCTTTTTTTTCTCGATGGCAACCTTGCAGCAACTGCCTCGCTCATGGCATTTGCGTATATCACCGATCTTCTTGACGGATATATTGCCAGAAACACTAATACCATCAGTGAATTCGGAAAAGCTATCGATCCGATAGCTGATAAACTTTATGTTGCTGCGCTTATTCTTGCAATGGTATCAAGAAGTATGGTGCCGCTTTGGTTTGTCCTTGTTGTAATAGGGAAGGACATTCTGATAATGCTCGGAGTGCTCATTGCCCGCAGAAAAATCGGAGCAGTTCTGCCATCGAATTACTGGGGTAAGGCAGCAGTTTTACTCACGATAATCTGCCTTTTTCTCTCTGTTTGCGGAGTTTCCCAGGATGTTTTAGTGTTTGGGTGGTTCGCTTCAACTGTGCTTATTGCGATCTCTTTTTTCATTTATGTTATTCGTGCACTGAAGCTTCTTAAATCATCTGCCATAGCAGAAAGCTAATTTCGTTTTCGCTTTTCGTTTGCACACATGGGTTTCTTCGATAAATTCAAAATCTCGCGTCTGAAGGAAGGACTGGTCAAGACACAGGAGAATCTTGTGCAGAAGTTCACGCGTATTTTGCGCGGTTCGCGCAAGATCGATAACGAATTAATGGCAGAGATCGAAGAAACGCTGCTGCTCGCTGATGTCGGATTTACGACAACGGAGCAGATCATGAAAAGTGTCGTTGCCGAGATGGCTCGTATGCGATGGTCAGATGCATCGCAACTTCGTGACGAACTTCGCAATGAGATCACGAAGGCGCTTACGCATCACGGAGAATTTATTACTCCGGATGACCCGTTTAGTTTGCCCTCTGATAAAAAACCATATGTGATCATGGTGATCGGAGTCAACGGAGTCGGCAAGACGACAACAATTGGCAAACTTGCCTATAACTATCGCAATGCCGGAAAAAAAGTTATCATCGGCGCCGCCGATACATTCCGCGCCGCAGCAAATTCTCAGCTTGAAGTATGGGCAGAACGTGCCGGAGTCGATATCATCCAACAGCATCATGGTGCCGATCCATCAGCAGTTGCATACGATACGATTCAATCAGCGCTTGCAAAAAAAGCCGACGTTGTGCTTATTGATACTGCCGGACGCTTGCATAATAAAACGCATCTGATGGCAGAACTTGAAAAAATGACGCGCGTCATGCGAAAGCTCAGTCCCGACACTCCTCATGAAGTTCTTCTCGCGCTCGATGCGACGACAGGACAGAATGCATTGCAGCAGGCAAAAGAATTTACGAAGGTTGCACCGATCACCGGACTGATCCTGACAAAGCTTGACGGTACTGCAAAAGGCGGAGTCGTGATCGCGCTTGCAAATGAAATGAAAATCCCGGTGAAGTATATCGGAGTGGGCGAGCAGATCGATGATTTGCAACCATTCGATCCGCATGAATTTTCCAAAGCCCTATTCGGCGACGCAGCATTCCAGGGAGAAGAATACACAGTTGAAGAAGAAATAAAAGCTTAAGCATGTCCATAATACATAGACTGTCCCCGACTTTGGCGCAGAAGATCGCAGCAGGCGAAGTGGTAACTCGTCCGGAATCGGTCGTCAAAGAATTAGTCGAAAATTCTCTGGATTCCGAAGCGCAGACGATCACCATCGTTATTAAGCAAGCCGGACGTGCGCTAATTCAGGTTGTCGACGATGGGACGGGAATGAACAGGGAAGATGCAGAGCTATCGGTTGAGAGGCATGCAACGAGTAAACTCGATGAATTCGACGATCTGGAAAAACTTCGTACATACGGTTTTCGCGGTGAAGCTCTTGCTTCGATCGCATCAGTATCACAATTCGAAATGCGGACTCGTCGCAGAGATGAAGAGCTTGGAACATTTATAAAGCTTGAAGCTGGCATTAAGAGGGAAGCACGTTCGGAAGCCTGTGATGAAGGAACGGCGATCATGGTTCGCAATCTTTTCTTCAATGTTCCTGCCCGTCGCAAGTTCATGAAAAGCGAGGCAACGGAATTTAAACATATTGTCGATACGGTCACTCGCGCAGCAATGAGCAATCCGCATGTGCGCTTCGTGCTTGTCAGCGATCATGATTGTGTCTTCGATCTTCCGGCGCAGCGACCGCTGCCGGAGCGTATCGAACAAATTTTCGGCTCGAATTTGCGTAGAGCGCTTATTCCGGTCGAGAATGTCACACAGCAATTCCATCTTCACGGATTTATCAGCGCACCAAGTTTTGTCAAGCG
>PLXB01000248.1 GCA_003151215.1 Ignavibacteriota bacterium | reverse complement strand
TGCAAAGGATTCAGATGAATGATCAGTGCATCCGCTCTAATGAGATCAATAATTTTCATTACTTGAGCGATCTTTCCTTGGCGTCCCAAAGTTGCAATTTCAAATGCTCCGATGTTGGAAAAGATTAATCCGGCCGGATTTTCTTTCCGAACAATTTTGAAGGATTCATGATACCGCTTGTTTTCCAATGCCTGACGTTCACTCCCGATTCCAATTGCCGCTCCATATTTCGCACTCATCACCGCCAACGCTCTATTAATGCGTTCCGCATCGTCGTATCCTCCTGTCATCGATGAGATCAAGATGGGGACGTCCAGATCCTTACCGAGAAACTGTGTCGAGGTATCTATATCCGATAATGCGATCTCCGGAAGGGCGTTATGCACTAAACGTAGTGAATCAAAACCGGATGACACTTTGAGATGGGAAACCTGCTCAGATACGACAAGTTCCACATGTTTCTGCTTCCGGCTGGTAGTTTGGTTCTCTTCCTTTTTGATATTTTTTTGTTTTTTCATGGCTATGCTCCAAATTCTTTCGTAAATTTACGGAAAGAAATCCGCATGATTATGAATTCTTAGCAGAGTTCATAATAATCTATATAGATTTTTGTTTTACGAAATAACTACGAAATAGTGGAATCGCAGATAATTTTCTCCGCTGATACCGAAAAAAGCTCCGGCTCGAGCGAACCCGTTAAGAGGCTTGCTACGCGTTATGGAATCCCCGAAAAGGACGTTGAAGCATTACTTTACGGTTCGCGCGCACCAAAAAGCGAAGCTTCGGGTTCTGATAGGAAAGGAAAACCTATGGCAGACGAATACCGACCCAATTTTAGCGTTCCGTCCCCACATGAGCGAGGGTGGACGCCGCTGAATGTCCTGAGCACTATTGTCGGAATCTTAGGCATTATGGCTCTTACGATCATTCTGATATCCATCCTCAAACGGCATGAATTTAACCCTCACATGGCTGGCGGCATACCGCCGCCAATGGTAACTCCCCAAAATTCTCCCCCACCGGCAATGCCGGATACTTCTGCACCTAAGGAAACATCGATGAAGGAAAAATCAGATGATGTCCCGCCGCCTGCTGAGCCGAACGAACTCGAAGCTAAACCTGCTCAAAAAAAACATCGCAGTATTACCACACACACTTCCGCAGGTTTTACAACAACCAATAGCCTGGAAGCGCAGGAACATCTTGCCGAGCTTCGCGCCGATGGAAATTCGAAAGCAAAGATTCATCAGAGTTCAAAGAATGGTATGACGGTCTATAACGTGAAATAAAAATGTAAGAGAATCAATGGAACGGGCAACTTCGGATGCCCGTTTTTATAGTATGCGAAAAGGCCAACTCCTCATTTATCTGGTTTTTATCGGGCTAACTCTCCTTGGCACAGTTTCCTATGCCCAGAAATTATCTAAAATACGCGAGAAATTTGCACCCGATAGCGCCACCTTTTCTCTCTCCGTCGATCCGAACCAGGATTTTTCTCAAGGTAAAACATTTGATGCAAAAATCCATTTTAAGATCGGGAAACATTGGCATGTCTATTCATCGAAATCTGATGCCGAGGCAAGTTCACCGCTTGTTGTTGAAATTCCATCCGATCTTGCAAATAATTTTCGGCTTGTAAGTTTTGAGGAAAAAGGAAAGATCACACCGAAATTCGATTCGAATTTCATGGCAACGACAAAAGCCTTTTATTCCGATTTCGATATTATTGCACAGATAAAGGTCCTTAAATCATCGAATGTTGGAAAAAATCCATTCTATTTGTGGATGAACTATCAAACCTGCAATGAAAGTAATTGTATTCCTGCAAATACTTTTACCGTACCGATGCTCTTTCTGGGAAAGGAGCCATTGCAGCTTATGATCACAAAAGAATCGGGGGATGCCGATACCACTGAAGCAGCCGGATCGGTCGATACATCCTCAAAAACTTTAGCCGTGGTTACTGCACAAGCGCCTGCTGCAGCGTCTCCAACGGGTGTGACTGCCGATGAACTTAATAAGATTGCAGGCGATTCCATCTGGAGTTTTATACTGACTGCCATTGGATTCGGATTGCTTGCACTCGTTACGCCATGCGTTTTTCCAATGATTCCGATCACCGTTAGTTTTTTTACGAAGCGGAATCAAGGCTCAAAAAAACATGCGGTCAAAGATGCCACGTTCTATGCCATAGGTATTGTCGTGACATTCGTTGTCCTCGGCTTTTTACTTGCCCTGCTTTTTGGTTCGTCAGGTATCAACAAATTTGCTGCAAATCCCGCGGTCAATATTTTGATCGCCGTTATCTTCATTGCTTTTGCTTTGAATCTCTTCGGACTCTATGAACTCGGCATTCCAAACGAAGTACTCAATAAGCTTCATGTGAAAGCATCGACGCATGAAAATCAGATCGTCTCGGTAATTCTGATGGGTTTTGTTTTTTCCCTAACGAGTTTCACCTGTACTGTTCCGTTTGTCGGAACTTTGATGGTTTCCTTTTCTCGCGGACAGTGGTTTGTTCCGCTTATCGGGATGACTGTCTTCGCATCGGTCTTTGCGCTCCCTTTTTTCTTACTTGCTCTTTTCCCGAGCGCTATGAAAGCTCTTCCGAAATCCGGTGGCTGGCTTAATAGTGTGAAAGTCGTAATGGGATTTCTCGAAATTGCAGCGGCGATGAAATTTATTTCGAACGTCGATCTCGTCTATCATTGGCACATTTTCACTCGTGACTTTGTCATCGCGACCTGGATGGCGATCACCTTTATTACGACGATGTATTTACTCGGTAGATTTAATCTTCCGCATGATACACCATCACAGCATATCGGACCTATCCGAGCTGTTTTTGCGATAATTTTTCTGACATTTGGAATTTATATGTATACGGGTTTTGCCAATAAAGGACTCGGCGAACTTGATGCCTTTCTTCCTCCTGTCATGGAAGAAAACCCAGCGACGTCTCCTTCATCCGGGATCAGCCCTTCAACGAAGGCCGGAGAGAATCCCACTTTGCTTTGGCATTCACGATTGAATGAAGCATTGGTAGAAGCAAGGCAAAAAGGGAAAAATGTTTTTATTGACTTTACCGGCTATCAATGTACTAATTGTCGGGCTATGGAAGCGACGATCTTCAAGAAACCGGAAGTGATAGGATTTTTTAAAGATTTTGTACTTGCCAGGCTCTATACCGATGACGGTTCGCCCCTGAATGATTCAAACCGCACAATGGAGGAACTCAGGTTTAGCACTATCGCACAGCCATATTATGTGATCCTCTCGCCCGATGATAAGCTTCTTGCAACGTTTCCGGGATATACCCGCGATCTCGATGCCTTCCTCACCTTTTTAAAGCCCCATTTACGAGGAGATAAGCCTGTGGCCCAGAGGTAAGTCTATGTAACTAATGGCTTGCGAGCAACTATTTACCGGATTTATTCAAGCCTTCACAGAGAATGCAGAGTGGTTTCCCTCCGGTACCGGCCTTGCGATCCTTCCCAAGAATCTCTTTTCCGGTACTACACTTGAGATTATCATGATATTTGGTTTCTTTAACAGAGTACCATGCGGCGACTGTCTGAATAGCTTCTTGCTTTTTTGACATTAAATATATTATGTTTTCAAATCTTGCTCGTGTTATACGAATAAGATGTTCGAAGGGTTCCGCAAGGTTATTACGAAAGAATATTCCTTCTTTTGAAATTGCTGCTTATCTATTGTGCAAAAAATCAGCCAGATAAACTAATAGGAATAGTTTATCCTGAGTCTTCGATGTATGACTGCTTGTATTATCACTATAATAACGGGTATCTAAATAAATTAAATGCTCAATTCCGATTCCAATATTACCAAAAAGATGGAACTCGATTCTGGGCTTTAATATGGCAATATAGTCGTTCTCCGGGCGGCCAACCAAAAGCGGACGTTCAACATTATTCAGCCAATAATAATATCCGAGTATTGTTCCGCTTACAAATCCTTTATAGTTCAGAGTTACTTCTAATTTGGATTCCGCTCCCATACTAAAATAATAATCTCGAATCTGAGATGTATCAGGTCCAAATTCCCTGCTATTCCCGGCGAATGGCACAATACCAAGATGACCTTTCGTATACAGATTCGTATTCGCAGCTACTGCCAGTTTTGAAACAATTCCTGCGCTAAATGCCATTGTTGCTAATTCGAAATTATAACTATCCCAATAATCATAATGCATAAATGCACCGATCAACATTTCGGTATTTCCCACTTTCATATTCTGGCCATATAGGAGCCCTTCGCCGATAATATTATCGATAATTTTTCTTCCCTCTCCGGTCGTAGCATCTGCGCGAAGGAGAAAATAGTCAAAGGGTTTCCGGTCCCTTTTTTCGAACGGATCACCATAATCGAAATCAGCATTCAAGATATACCTTGCACTGCTTGTCCCCTGTATTTGCGCTCCGGTTGAAAGGACGACATCAAGAGGCTCTTTCTGATATACTTCATCTGTGGTGTGGCTGGAAAGCTTTCCCTGAAGCAGGCGGTTAGCAAACCTTGCAGGATCTATTACTCCTGCAAAGAATTCTCTGAAAAATCTTTCGGTTCCGGTCGTTCGGTCATCGAGAATGTTCGAACTTAACCGGTATGTCACTTCCCCTCCGAATATTCCTAAGATCGTCGTATTGATCACATCTTCTCTTTCAGGCCTTCCGTTCAGCTCAGGATGGTTTATCGGGTCGTAAGAGCCGGCATTTTCTCCGAACATTTTCCACATTAAGCTGCCGGCAAATACGAACGGCGTCGATTCCCAGAAATTAAACCCTGCCGAACGCGCCCAATTAAAATACCCGGCGCCGGTAAGAGGGTGAAGGAAAAAATTATTCCCAAATCGATCTTCGTCCCATTTCCAGCGATCTGTCCAAAAGAAAGGGTTTGCCGTATTTTTCCACGACTTAAATCCCACGACTGACCAATCCAAATGAAGCAGGTAATGATCGACTAAATTCAAAAGAACATTTTGCACCACAACTCCTAATGCAGGCTGCCACCAGGGATATTGCTTATTATACAGGGGGTCGTCATTGAGCAGGCCGCGATACAGATTATAAATATGCGCGGTGGTATCCTTTACTAAAATTTTCTTCGAGTTCGTATCGGTTGCGACCACATTTGTCTTCAGGTTCGTATCTGCAATAGCTTCTTTAACCGGATTAAACGTCGGAGTATTTTGCTTTATCCTGTTCGTATCCTGAAGCGCTCTCTTGAGTTTTGCGCTTGAATCGGAGGGAGCAGTAATTTGTCCGTGGAGCACCGTTGAGCACGAAAACATAAATGCCAAAAAATAGAATATTTTCATCTTCTTCCGTTTAATTTAATATGAGAGAGAGTATTATATACAACACGTAATGCCGACACAATGGGGATATTCATCTACAAATGTACGAAAATCAAAGAGATTAAATGTTACATAACTTTTAGAAAATGTTACAAGATTCACACATTGATACTTTTTATTGAGCTATTTCCCCCTTCTTTATGTTATCAGCGAACTCCCTGATTATCACCGCTTACAAGCGATTTTTTAAAACTTTATTCTTCCCGAAGCGCTAAACCCCGGATCAGCGAGCAGCCTGAATTAGTAAAAGCTTCGGCATAGCAGAACTTCCATTATCGATCAAGATGCAAAAATCATCTGCCTGGAAAAAGGCACTTTATATTGTTAGCGGTATCGTCGTTTTTTTATTCTTAGCCGGCTGGATCTTTCTTAATTTTTTTGCCGATGATCTTATCAGCAGTACGGTTATCCCGAAGATCAGTGCCGCTGCCCGTATCGCAACGCACGGACGCTACGTTCTCCGTTTAGGAAGTATTAAATATTCACACGGCACCGTGCTATGCCAATCCTTCGATCTTTTCCGGGTTCGTTATGACAGTTCTGAGAATGATATGGTTATCCGAAAAATTACTATTGATACCGTCAAATTTACCGGAGTAAATATATGGGATGTTATATGGAAAAATCCCATATCCTTAAAAAGTCTGGAAATGAACGCTCCGAAGCTCTATATGATCGATGCCGGTGACATGCGCTCATCGCCGGATGTGATCGGAGATTCACTTAAGCTTTTCCCTCCGCTTCCCGATGAAATACCGGTGATCTCCTTTGATAGCATCGTCCTTAGAGATATATTCGTTTTTCTTCCGGCACGATCTCATCCCGGCGATCAACCATCGTTTCAGGGCTTCAATGTTACGTTAAGGGATTTCCTGCTCGATCAGGAAAGCAGTAAGAGAGAGCCTCTGCTCTTTTCGAAACGCGTTGATTATTCACTGCAATCGGCAAGTCATATTACCGACGATAGCTTCTACACTATCAGTGTCCGTAACCTTCGCGGAAGCTTATCGGATTCGCTGATGACAGCCGATAGTTTTTCATACAAACCGAATTATTCCGAAGATGTCTATGCTGCCAAACATCCCGTGGCAAGAGCGGCGATCACTTTTCAGTGCAGTAAACTTCGTGCCGAAGGAATTAATTATACAAAAATATTTGCCGGCAAAAGTATTGAATTGCGGAAATTCGAAGCAGGCACCTGGTATATCGATTCCTATCTCGACAGGCGCAGGCCGCCCGATATTCATCCCGATGATGCTCCGATGCCGAACGACCTTCTCCGAAGCCTGCCGATCACGATCAATATCGATTCGGTTATGATGAATGACGGCAGGATAAGAATCCGCGAGCGGTCTTCCGGAAGCCTGAAACCGGGAGTCCTGTTCTTCGATCGCACGAATATTGCAGCAACTCCGATCTGCTCGGATAGCCTTAGCCAGATATACGGCAAGACGACGGCCATTTCCGTTTCCTCCTATTTTGTCGGAGAAGGCCTGCTTCGGGTAGCGGCAAATTTTCCGCTGATACATAAAGGATTCGATATCGGGATCCATGCCACTATCGGAAAGTTCGACGCCAAAAAATTAAATACCTGGCTCATTCCGTTCGAAAGACTGGAAGTAAGCGATGGCACCATCGAGAGCGGAATTATCGATATGAATATCCGATCCGGAACTGCTACGACCACGGTGACGCCGGAGTATAATAATTTTTCAATGAAGATCTTATCTGCCGATGTAAAAAAGAACAGAGGAATCCTCGAAGGAATTAAGACTTTCTATGCCAATACATTTGTCCTGAGATCCAATAATTTGAGGGAAAAAGGAAAACCTGCTAAATCCGGAACAGCATCTGTGGCACGCCACAGAGATGAAGAATTCATGGAATTCCTCTGGATAACGCTCCGCAAATCACTCGGAAAAGTGGTTGGCGGATTTAAATAGCGCCTTCCCTTTTAAGCTTTTAGACCGGCATTGTCTGAACCATGATTTTAAGAGATTAAGGAGATTAAGAAAGATTGGGAATCCAATCCCATAAATCTTTTTAATCTCATGAATCATGGCTCAGACAATTTTTTCAATTTTCAAAGAACAAACATTTCACGCGCTCACGGTTACGTGCTTCGCAAAATGGGTCACAGACTATTAATTTAGGAGAAGGAATTCTCCCACAGACTTTCAGACTTTAGAAACGCAGACTTTAGAAACTCAGACTTTAGAAACCTCGAGTAAAAAACCATACGCCCACATAAAAAAGGAATGCTCGAAATCCAGAGTACAAAAATACGAAATTAAAACTCATTTGTCAAGGTGCCCATCGGAAATAATTTTAAAATCGCCGATAGGCACCTATGTTTTCATCACATATTTTTTTGGAGTTTTCAATAACTTCGGAAAATTCATAAATACTTAGCTAAAAAACAACTTCATTTTTTCTTACGAAAGACGATTTGCAAAAATACGAAATTTAAAGGCATTTGTCAAGGTGCCCATCGAAGATATATTTTGGAATTGCTCAAAACATAGGTGCCTATCGCCAAATATTTTTTTTGGGAAATCGAGTTACATAGGTGCCTTTTATATAATCTTAGTCCCGAAGGGACGATCGATATTAGCCCGGCATTTTAATGCCGAGAAAGAAAATCAAACGAGGTTCAAAGTCCCATAGGGACGACCGATAGCGTATGTGTTCGTTCGGTCGTCCCTACGGGACTTCAAATAAAAATGGGGNNCAAGCGGCAAACTAAATAGTACGCAGAGGGCAATAATATTTTTTTTCATTTGTTGTTCCTTCTTATTTTAGGATGGTGAATGGAATAGTTTCCTGACTCACTCCTACTGTCATTATAAGATAATACGCACCGTTAGGAAGAGCCGAGCCATCGAATGTCGATTGCTGAGTACCGGAATTTTGTACCCCTAAATTTAATATCCCAACTTGTATCCCTTGAATATTATAAATTTGATAAGAAACTGATGAGGGAGAAGGAATCAAATATTGGATATTAATAATGCCTGATGAAGGGTTAGGAAATATTTGGAGTTGAAAATCATACGTTTGATTTGACACGGAAGAAAAATTCCCGGATGTTGTAGTCCTGTAAACATTCCCCCTGCCTGCAATCACTGCTATACTGTCATTAAGCATAGCGACTCCTGAAATTTCTGGGGCATTTGGCAGATATTGTTTTTGCCATGTTTTACCTGAGTCAGTAGTTGAAAAAACAACTCCATGTGGATTGGCACCTGTTCCATCATCATTGCCAACAACCATACCATGCCCAATATCAGCAAACGACATAGCAGGAAGAGAATATACTTTGTCGATTAGGTGAAGCGTATCCCAAGAAGCCCCCCCATCGGAAGTTCGTCCAATGTAACTTGTGTAGTTACTGCCCGCCACATATAAAATATTTTTCCCAAATGCCTGGCAGCATAAAAGGTCAACCGGGATTCCAGTATATATATTCTTCCACGTCGCACCTCCATCCGTCGTCTTTTCGCAATAGCCATTATTCACATTATGAACTGGATCAGTGAACCAATCGCCGACTCCATATCCAGTTTGGGAATCGCCGAACGATCCTCCCCCCATTACATCCGCTACCGGAGGAAATATTTTGCTCCACGTTTCGCCGCCATCCGTGGTTCTTGCAATTTCAGAATGCCCTAACGCTACGCCAGTATCAGGATTCGNNCGGTGCATTTGCATTGCGCGGATGAGACAACCATGTAATGCCGCCGTCAATGGTTTTCCAGATAATACTACTGTCGCTTATGCCACTATTGCAGTAGCCTGTTTGAGAAGATACAAAATAATAAGTAGGAAGTAACGGAGTCGTAAACGGCGGTAGTCCAATGCTATCCCATGTTGTACCTTGATTTGTGCTCCGAAAGAGAACAATCTTTGAAGCAAATGACGGAACACTATTATTGGAAGCTATGGCATAGCCTGTATCCTTGGAAGGAAATTGCACTAAGCTAAAGAATAATTTTGGTTTCGAAAATACCAACTGCCATCCGCTTGTCGTATCGNNAAGAATGCTGCGAAGAAGAATGCGATGAGACTGCCAACGTATCTACGATTGAACTTCACTGTGTTCTTCTTTCTTCCGCTTGCTCCATTCAAAAAATAATCCTATCCCTAACCCTAAGATCACAAGGATATTTGTTGCAAGCGAAACGGTTTTTCCCGTTGTATAATGCGGATCGGAATAGATCAGCGTCAGCGTATGATCTCCGGCGGGGATCTTTATTGCGCGGAAGGCATAGTTTGCTTTATAGATGGGCGTTTCGGTTTTTCCGTCTATCGTAGCTTTCCAATCGGGATACCATGTATCGGAAATAAAAAGAAGCCTGTCGCCCGATGCCTTTGTTTTGATCTCGATACGTTCATCTTCATATTTCATGACGGTAACCGTTTCTGCCGAATCATTGACGGGATTTGCGGCAAGCGTACCGATGCCATCGGGCTGTTTATCGAAGAGCACTTCGTCGCGCGGATTAAATTTGCCGTCGCGCATGGCATCCAGGATTTCCAGCGGCTGCTTTACTTCATAACGATTAACAAAAAATGTGCGCGGAAGGACTTGCGTATTTTGCCAGACGATCGTCTGCACAGGTTTGCCGTCGCGCCCCTGCTCTTTTTCTTTGGAAATATATGCCGGCACCATGCGTCCCTGCACGGAATCCACCGCGCCATTGGCGATGACATATTTCGTATTGAGCATATTCCACATGACGGGATTAAAGATCACCTGCCCCTGTGCATTGCCTGTCACATCGACAACATCCTGATAGATGCGCATTTTCGCTGCGCTATATCCGGCAATAGTCTGCAATCCCCATGCAACGGGAACATTCGATGTGGATTCGTTCAGATCGAGCATACGGAACAGTGATTTATCCTGCCGGATGAAATCCACATAATCATGATCTTTGAGTGCCTGTTCGTATTCTGTCTTCGTGACAATTTCCATCGGACGTGAACTGACGCGCCAGAGATCGGCAGCCGATAAAATAAAAACAACCGATACAGCCATGATCGCCGTCACGCCTTTGCCTCGTTGATAAAGCCAAAGCACCACAAGCGCAATAAGAGCGAAAAGCGTACAAAGCGCTGCGTCGTTCAAAGCGGTTTTTACGACAAGATCTTTCAAGAAGGGATATTGCGAAGGCGCTTTTCCGCTTGCAGCGATGCCGCTTGTCAGAGAACTTTCGATCGCGCCGCGGCCAATGATCGAGATCACAAATAATCCGGCGGCAGCATACATGGCATACGTCGTGATCTTTAAGAGCCGCGCCTTCAGCTGCTTATCGTCTTGATCTTTCATGATCTTGACGATCCTATCGAGTGCAATTGCGGCAAGGATCGGAAAGCACATCTGCATCAGCACCAGCGCCATCATCGGCGCACGGAATTTATTGAAGACGGGAAAATGCTCGAACATCGGCCTGAATATGAGCGGGAAATTACTTCCGAACGAAAGAAATAATGCGAATAAACTGATGATGGCAAGCGGCGGCACAAGCCGGTCTTTTTTCCAGAGAGCAAAGATCGCAATAAGCGCGAGGAAAAAGATTACCGTGCCCGTATAATTGGCAGCGTCGGTCGTCGTTGCCTGCCCCCAGTATCCCGGCACACGCGAGCCGGGCGGGACTTCGGGTCCGTCGTACGGAAGTTTTCCGAAACCGTACCATCCCGGAACGATGAAGGTGATCATCTCTGCCGGAGAAAAAGAATACTGCGTTGCATAATCCCAATCCAGGCCGCCGGAATTTGTCTGGCCGGTCGAAGAATTTGCCTTCGGCTTTTCGCCGGAAACCGTTGCCTGGCTTACCAGCGGGGATGCTCCGCGAATCGAATAATTATCATAGCCAAGCGTTGACATATATCTATCGGCTGACATGGCAAAAGCAGCGCCGACCATTACGAGCGCGATCACTCCGGTCCGGATAACAGGAATAATATTTCTTTTGGCGATCAGATCGGAAATAAGCCAGACCAAAAAATAAATAAGGATGGCAATGAACTGATAAAAAGCCATCTGCGGATGTGTAGCTTCAAGAAGAAAATGAAGAGCGATCGCAAGCCCGGATATCCAGAGCAGCATTTGTTTCCAATTCATATTTCCCGTCCGCAATTTTTCCAGGCAGAGCAGAATATAGGGGAAGCACATAACGGCAAAAATTTTCGTATTATGCCCGATCATCACATACGTCATGATCCATGTGGAAAACACGGCGCCGAATGCTGCGAAGAGCGCGACCAGATGCGAAGTTTTTCGCGTGATCCGCAGCAGGAGATACATCCCGATTCCGAATATGAAATAATGCCAGATATGGATCATCGCTTCATTCCCGCTGAAAATGGCAACGGGAATGGTGGAGATAAAATCGAAGGCTTCGTGAACCAGATCGTAGGTGCGCGCACCGGTGGACATCAGAGCGGCAAAACTCGGCATGCCGCAGAAAATATTCGGAATCCATTGCGGGACGCTTTGACCGGCTGCCTTAGCTGCATCGAGATACGGAAGGACACTTTCTGATGAGATATTATCGCCGGCATTGAAGGCTTTATCTTTGCCGAGCACGCCATTGAAGAAATGGAGGAGCGACAGAAAAAGCAGAAGGATAGAGAGCGGCGTCCGCGCCTTTTCCGGAATGCTCGACTTCTTGGGTGCCGATGGATTCCTGATATCACTGAGCGATTTCTGCTGCTTG
>PLXB01000094.1 GCA_003151215.1 Ignavibacteriota bacterium | reverse complement strand
CCGCTTTGAGCGGATTTAAAGTTTCATAAGAAAAACTCCCTAAGACCTGAAATCCGAAAATTTAATCATTTAGTAATATAATTCTGTCCGTTTTTATGTTACATGTCCGTCTATACCGAGTATGAAATGACGTATATTTTTTTCACTATTAATTAATAAACGACAATGGATAAAAATTCAAATTCACTGAATTGGTTTGAGATTCCGGCGACGGATATCTCCCGTGCGCAGAAATTCTACGAAACTGTTTTTGCTGTCAAGATGGAGCCATTGCCCGAAATGATGGGCATGAAGATGACTGGCTTCCCTGCAGATATGGGCAATGGGAAAGCTGTGGGAGCCTTGGCACAAAGCCCTCAACATAAGCCAGGTACTGATGGAGTCGTCATTTATCTGAATGCAAATCCTGCGATTCAGCCTGTTGTTGATCGTGTTGAAGCGGCAGGCGGAAAAGTCGTTATGCCGGCAACGGAGATCAGCCCCGAGATCGGAAAGATGGCTTTTATCATCGATTCTGAGGGCAACAAGATCGGGATTCATGCTCAAGCATAATGAATTCCATTTCAATTTAGTAAAAGCCGGAAATTTTCCGGCTTTTTCTTTTATCTCTGCCAACCTGCTTTCTAAACTTCCTACCCCTCCGGCTTGTTATATTTGCATACCAAACTTAATCCAAGGAGAAGAATTTGTCACACGATAATACCGGAAAATCGAGCCTGGAGCGTCATGCAGAGGAAATGAAACCTCGGGGACTTGCCCGTTGGTTCTTTGGCGAAAATGGGGGTACGATCGCTCCTACATACCAGCCCCCATCCAAAAATGGGCATGACCATGATAGCCACGAAGTAAGTGAGGCTTATGCGGCATTTTTCAAGGACAATCCGGAAAAAACCGATGAGGAATATCAGAAAATCCGTAAGGATCGGACGGTCAATGCGGATCTAAAAGATATCCCCATTCCTGAAGGCTATGCACCTGTAACATTCATAGAAGATGATGTGATCATTGTTGCACCGATCGGCTCAAATCTTCGTAAACTTGCTATGGATAATAATATCCAGATCTACGGTGATGTTATGCAGTTGCTGAATTGCCGTGGTCTCGGGCTTTGCACTTCATGCCGCGTTTCTGCCGATCCGAACGATGCACTGACGCCGCCGACTGCCATGGAAAAAGTCCACCTGATCCGTGACAACCCGAAATACCGCCTAAGCTGTCAATGCGAAGTTATGGGACCGGTGAAGATCAGTACAAAACCGGCAAAGGATTATGGCAAGATGATGAATAACTTCGTCCGCAATGCCTCTCTTCTGGGTTTCTTCTCGCTGATCATGCTGATGCTTCTTCTTGTTATCGGATTTGATGTGGTCGGGAAGTGGTTCTAAGATAAGGATAAGAAATTGTTATAGCAAAGGCGGTTCATACCGCCTTTTCAACTTTATAGAGGGGGGAAATGTTTGTTCATTGTCATTGCGAGGAGTCGCGAAGCGACGACGAAGCAATCCCCTGAGGTATTATAGAATAGTGCATTCGAATAATCCTGAGGGGATTGCTTCGTCGGACTAAAGTCCTCCTCGCAATGACACTATTTCCGGTCTCGTAGTTCAGATGGATAGAACATCAGTTTCCTAAACTGAGTGTCACAGGTTCGAGTCCTGTCGAGACCACAAGGGTAGTCATTAGTTGTTAATCTTTAGTCGTTAGCATAAACGCAACACTAACGACTAACCACTAACGACTATCGACTGCTTATGACAAAACGCATATCACATCTCGGCATTGCCGTCAAAGACTTGGCAGCTTCGGAAGCGCTTTTTAAAAAACTGCTGGGTGATGAACACGTGCATCATGAAGTAGTCGAAGATCAGGGAGTCAGCATTGCTTCGTTCAAGATCGGCGAAAGCATCATCGAGCTTACAGCTTCGACGCGCGCAGATTCTGCGATCGCAAAATTTATCGAGAAGCGCGGCGAAGGAATTCATCATCTTGCGCTGG
The DNA here is from genome assembly GCA_003151215.1 of Ignavibacteriota bacterium. The sequence continues at coordinate 28,194 of PLXB01000094.1, read as the reverse complement.
AAGTTGATGATGTTGCAGGCGAACTTGCCAGATTAAAAAAAGAAGGCATTCAGCTTATTGATGATACGCCTAAACTGGGTGCGCATGAAATGCTGATCGCTTTTTTGCATCCGAAATCAACGAACGGAGTCCTTGTCGAGCTTTGCCAGAAGGCGAAATGATTTTTACTAATGTCAGATACTTTTCCATTACCCATCTACGACGGCGATGAGTACCCGCCGCAGTTCGACGATGAAGCCGAACAGGATGAGGACGCTCTGATCATTGCCGCTGAAGGAGAGCAGTTTCATCTTGCGGTTACGATCGATGATTTTACTTTAGAAGAAAGATTAGAGTCTCTTCCCAAATCTCCCGGAGTCTATCAATTCAAAAATGCAGCAGGGAAAGTTATTTATGTCGGCAAAGCGAAAATACTTAAGAACAGAGTCCGCTCGTATTTCCAGAATTATGCGCGTGGAGTCGGGGATGCAAAATTCCGTGCATTAGTCGAAAAAATTGCCGATGTCGAATTGCTTCTGACCGATAGCGATGTCGAAGCGCTGATCTTAGAGAATACTCTGATCAAGAAATTGAAACCAAGATACAATGTCATGCTCAAAGACGATAAGACCTATCCCTGGGTCTGCGTGACGAATGAGCCGTATCCCAGAGTTTTCATTACGCGGCGCAAGCGGCATGACGGCTCCAAATATTTCGGTCCCTATACCGAAGCGTTATATCTACGCTATCTGATGCGCACTTTGCGCGAGATATTTCCTATACGCACATGCACATTCGATATTGATGAAGATTTTATTGCGCGAAAGAAAACCCGCGTCTGCCTTGAATATCATATCAAGCGCTGCGAAGGACCGTGCGAAGGACTTGTTTCGCAGGAACATTACGGGGCGATGATCAAGAGGGTGAAGCACTTGCTTACCGGAAGAACAAAGGATGTCGAAAAGGAACTGCGCGAAGAGATGCACCGGCTTTCTGGCACCATGCAATTCGAAAAAGCGGCAGAGCGGCGCGATCAGCTTGCGGTTCTTGCCGATTATGTGAACAAGCAAATAGTGGTGACCGATGAATTTATCGACCGCGATATTTTTGCAGTCGCTTCCGAAGATGACGATGCATGCGGCATTGTCTTCAAAGTGCGTGAGGGAAAGATCCCCGGCAAGCAGCAATTCTTTTTCGCAAATGTCGAAGGCAAGGAACAGGAAGAAGTTTTGGAGGCATTGCTCGAACGGTATTATTCCATGGCGGATTATATTCCCGAAGAAATATTTCTTCCGATTGAACTGGCCGATCCCGATACGTTCGAAGCATGGCTGGCGCGCAGGACGCGCGAGCTATCGAACGATGAAGATGCAGGAGCGATGAAGCCTCCGAAGCTGATTGTGCCGAAGATCGGCGAGAAGGTAAAGCTGATCTCGATGGTGCAATCGAATGCCAAATTCTTGCTTGGCGAAATAAAAATTCAGAAATTAAAGCAGGATGATTTTGTGCCGCATGTTTTAAAAGCATTGCAGCGCGACTTGCATCTTAAAAAACCACCGCGCCATATAGAATGTTTCGATAACTCGCATTTTCAAGGCTCGGAAACAGTATCTTCAATGGTCTATTTCGAAAATGCAAAGCCGAAGAAATCGGAATACCGGAAATATAAAAATAAAACGGTTGAAGGCATAGATGATTTTGCGTCGATGAAAGAAGTTGTTTATAGACGATATGCAAAACTTCTCGAAGATAATTCTCCGATGCCCGATCTTATCGTCATCGATGGCGGCAAAGGACAACTTTCAAGCGCATACGAAGTTCTCACCGAACTTAAGCTTACGCATATTCCGATCATCGGACTTGCGAAGCGATTAGAGGAAATTTTTGTTGTCGGAAGTTCGGAATCGCTGCTGCTTCCGAAATCATCGAGCAGTCTGCGCCTGCTTCAACAGATCCGTGATGAGGCGCACAGATTTGCGATCACATTCCACCGCTCTCTTCGCGATAAGCGGACGCTGCAAACGGAACTGACGCAGATTCCCGGCATCGGAAAAAAGAAAGCGATGAAGCTCCTGGAAGAATGCGGCTCTGTCGAAGGCGTGCGGCATACTTCCGAACCTGAGCTTGTGCGGCTTGTCGGGCTGCCTGCCATGAAAAAGATCGTCGAATATTTTAAGGAACAAGAGGCCATTGGAGCACAGGAACATATCCCTGCCGGATAAAGGCATGATCTTAGGCATCGAAAGCTCATGTGACGAAACAAGCGCAGCGATCCTTCGCGGCTCCGAATTAGCTTCGGTAATAATCTCTTCGCAGCATTTTCATACGAATTATGGCGGCGTCGTGCCCGAACTTGCTTCGCGCGAGCATCTGCGGCAGATCGTNNGCCTGGCACTCTCATTGCAAATTCCGCTTATCGGAGTGCATCATATCGAAGCGCATATTTTCAGCGCTTTGCTCGAAGAAGAGAAACCCGAACTGCCGTTTCTTGCGCTTGTCGTTTCAGGAGGACATACATTGCTTGTCGTCGTTAAAGATGTCGGCAGCTATGAAGTGATAGGAAAAACATTAGACGATGCTGCAGGAGAAGCATTCGATAAAGTGGGGAAGATGATGGGCATGGGATATCCGGCAGGACCGATAATCGATAGAACTTCAAAATCCGGAAATCCTTCATTCGTAAAATTCCCTCGCTCGATGATGAATGATGAGAATTATAATTTCAGTTTCAGCGGAATTAAAACTTCCGTGCTTTATTATTTGCGGGATAATCCAAATATTCTCACCGAGCATTTAGCCGACGTTGCCGCATCATTCCAGCAGGCAGTTGTTGATGTACTTGTTGAAAAAACTATTCGCGCCGCTCGGGAATATGACATTCGTGATATTGTATGCGTCGGCGGCGTAAGCGCCAATAGTTTATTACGGGAGCAATTTAGGAAAGTTTGCGAAAAACAGAAGAAAAGATTTTTCTCGCCCCGTCCGATGCTTTCAACAGATAATGCTGCAATGATCGCCATGCTCGGCGCATTAAAACTTGATCGCGGAATTTCGAGCGATCTCTCACTTCAAGCGCAGCCGCGCGTTCCGCTCTGATGCAAAAAGCAAGCCTTATCGGACATACGATCGAAGTATATTCGGAATTTGCGAATAACTCAGTTATTCCCGCGGATTCGATTTTGCGCAGATTTTTTTTGAACAGAAAGTATCTCGGTTCGAATGATCGCCGCGCTATTGCAACTGCCTATTTCGGAGCGATCAAGAATTTCCTGCGCCTTGAAGCTATTGCACAAGATGCCTTCCCGACTGAAATTCATAAGCCTGAACTTATCATTGCCGCATATTTTATTCTCTTTGAAAAAGAAGAACCGGAGCAGGTACGAATCTACCTAACAGAACTTCCGAATTCGTTTAAAAGCGATTACCCGAGGCAGGCATTTCAGGCAATGGCAGATCGTGATCGCGAAGATCATCGTCTTGGCGCATTAGCTGCGGATGAAAAGCTTTCCATCCTGCATTCTTTTCCACTTTGGTTTGTAAAAGAAATTGAAAAAGAATATGATACTGATTTGGTCGAGCCGCTTCTGAGTTCATTAAATGCTGAAGCTCCGACTGCATTGCGTGCTAATACGACTTTGATAAGCCGCGATGAACTTCAGAAGGAACTTGCCGGGCAGGGGATCGAGACGGAATTATCAAAGTTATCCCCATATGGATTACTGCTATATAAGAGAATGAATATATGGGATCTGACAGCATTCAAAAGCGGAGCTTTTGAGATACAGGATGAAGCAAGTCAACTTGTGGCTCCGTTTGCGGATATTCATTCGAATCGTATCAAAATTCTCGATGCCTGCGCCGGAGCGGGGGGGAAGACATTGCATTTTTCTTCGCTTCTTGAAAATCAGGGAGAAATATTTGCAACCGATATTGACGCCAGAAAATTAGAAGAATTGAAAAAGCGCGTTGTCAGAAGTCATGCGCAAAATATTCGCATCGTCAGCCCTGATAAATACGATCAGATCATAAAAGATAAATCGAATTGGTTCGATATTGTTTTGCTCGATGTTCCTTGCAGTGGTACCGGAACACTTCGCCGCAATCCGAGCATAAAATGGAATCTCACCGAAGGAATGCTTGCTGAACTAATAGTAAAGCAGCAGAATATACTTGAAGCAAATATTGGTTATGTGAAATCAGGGGGAGAGATGCTCTATGCGACGTGCTCCATTCTGAAAAACGAAGGCGAGGAGCAGATCGAATGGTTTTGCAAAAAGCATCCGGAATTTCAACTTGAAGAAACAAAACGAACCCATCCTGATTCGGATGGATGCGATGGTTTCTTTGTTGCACGATTGAGAAAGCGCAAGAATGGTGGGGCGGACTCTTAGTCCGTCCCACCGAAGAGTTTTCACACGGTTCTCCAACTCTTCATCTTTTTCCAATGCTCCATCATCTCCCGATACTCGATCTCCGTATAACCAAGAAGCGCCTTCGGAAGATGTTCTGCCCATCCTTCTTCTAATACTTCAAGATTTTTGCCGAAAAATACTTTGAACGTATCGGAGGTGACCTCGTCATCGTATTTCGAAAATTCAACAACGCGGTCATCGCTTTCCGTATCTCCGAGATACAGCAGAAAAGCTCCGGCAAGCACCCGGCGCTCAAGCTCCGAAGCAAAGCGAAGCGAATGCCATGCGTAGAAAAGCTTCGGAAGAACGGCATGCTCTTTAAGATAATGTGCGACAACATCAGACTCGACTCCGTAGAACGGGTAGCTGTGTTTTGTATTACCTTGGATACGTTCGCTTAAGAATGTTGCAAATGCATCTTCGAGTATTGCCCATCCTCGTGTGATACCGTAATGTTTAATATAGCGCGGAAAGCGCATCGCATGAGTAAGCATAGCGATCAACTCGGTATCGAGCGATTCATGGGTATTTCGCACTAGATAGATCGCGCGTTCTCCGGCGCTGAAATGAGTTGACATTTTTCTTCCCATCAGCGATGGAGAACGAAGATCGGTGATGAAGATCGGAAATCGTTCCGTCATCCCTTCCTTGGTCAAAGAGAAGATACTTTGATATGCAGATTCGAGTACATGCGAAAGCGTCTCGATCTCGACGCTATGCAAACATATCTTATCGTAGGAGATCTCGAAATGCGGCGTCGTGTAATGAATCCATTGAACTCGTGCTTTGAGTTCGGTATCGGTGATCTTAATAAGCGGTCGGGGATTGATCGCATGCGTTGTAGCGAGGGGAGTTGTTGTGAGTGAATGATTACGCTCATCTTCCATTGAAAGTGCGGGCACACTGTGAAGCATTTGCTGCCTCGCAGTCGTCACGGTATTATCCATTTTAATCCTCCTGGTCTCTGATTCCTGTGGTAAGAAGTAGTATGTTATCTGAAGAGTTTAGACCCAATATACACAATTATTTCCTAAAATCCAAATATTATTTTAAAATACTTTGCCTCTCTCCGGAGGCCTTATAAACACTGATTAAATCGGTGGGAAAAGGTGGCAAATAAAAACAGCGGGGCGGACTTTAGTCCGTCCGTAGGAGATCATTTCTGAAAATTAAATGCCCTTGCATGCCATGAATTCTTCGCCGGTAATTCCCATTTGCCGCTGCGAAAATCGCCGAGCGTTGTAAGCGTATTATCAAAGACGATCACATTGCCGGAAATTTTTCCGCTTTTCGCGATCTCGCCGAAATCATTTCTATTGATCGAAATAATAGAGCCGTTCTCGCGATACTGGACTCGCTGCATTCCGAAAAATTCTACTCCATACGTTTCGCCAAGGATTCGCACACGCCGAAACATTTCATCGGTTGAGCATCCGGTTGGAAATGTCGAATCGTCGGCAGCAACTAAAAGAAACTGATCATACATCATTTTGCAACTTCCGGTGACAGGCGTATTATGCGCAAGCCATGAATTACAAAATGATTGCATTTCATGAGTCAGCATCTCCGCTTCTGCCTCACTTAAAGTATGATCGGCAGCAAAGATCCAAAGGCGCGATGAATCAGGAAGTTGATCAAATGGAATGTAGCTCATAATTTTCTTAAAGTGGGACGGGCTCAGTGCATGCTTTAGTCCGTCTGTCTTTATCAACACCAACCTCTTCCGAATANNATCGCTATGCACACAACAGGTGCTCGTCCTTTTTACAAAACAGAGTAAAGGATGTCAATGCGAGCCGGACTCAAGTTCGGCGTAGCAATCAAAAAAAATCCGTTAGAAGTAGATCGCTGAGCCATATATAACCCATTATAGATCAACATTCTAAGTTTATACACCCGCAGTTTTCCTTTCCTATTTTTTAGCTTTTCGCTTGAATTAGGTGCCTATCACTCGCAAAACCAATATACGAAAAAAAACGGTTTGTCAAGATGCCTAAACTATTATTGGGATCAAAAAACAGGGGTAATTATTTGAAGACAAGGAAGACAAGAAAAACTTTCTACGAATAATGCTCCCAATCCTTTTCCTGAAACACCCTTCCCATCTTCCCTGTTCTTATCAAGCTATTAACTAAAGAATTCCTTATGTCAGAATTATCCGCATATCTCGATTCTCTCTCCAACGAATACCTTGCCCTTCATACGAAGAAAGAAGATGCTTTCTGGGAAGCAAAAATGGGGCTGGGTACAGATGCTGCCCGAAGCCAGCAAAAATGCTCGGATGCGGAGATCGCCGTATCGAAGTTCATTCAGGATGCCGGCAAGCTGAAAAAACTGCGTGAACTTGAGAAGAAATTCACTGCAACGAGGGATGAGCTTATTGCCCTCGATGGCTGGAAGATGTTCTTCGAAGCGAATGTGATCGAAGATCCGAAAGCGCAGGCACTGGCTGAAGAGATCATCGGCATGGAAGGCGATCTGCTTGTCAAGCGCGGCGGCATGGGGCTTGGATATATCGATCCGAAAACCGGAGAAAAAGTTATTGCTTCGACAAATGCTTTAAGCAATATGCTGATCTCTGAAAAAGACGAAGCTATGCGCAAAGCTGCGTATGAGGGTTTACTGACGATCGGTCCGTTCGTTCTTGCAAACGGATTTATAGAGATCGTCAAAAAGCGTAATGAGCTTGGCAGGTTATGCGGCTATGAAGATTATTATGATTATAAGGTGCAGAAAGCAGAGGGCCTTTCGAAGAAAAGGCTTTTTCAACTGCTCGATGATCTGGAAGTAAAAACGGTCGAAGCAAATAAGATTGCCGTCGAGAATTTTATAAAAGAAAAAGGCGAGGCGGCGCGCCAGCCCTGGAATTTCAAATATTATCGCGGCGGCGATCTTGCAAAAGAGATGGATCCGTATCATCCGTTCTCGCATTCGCTTGAGCGCTGGGCGCAATCCTTCAGCGCAATGCATATAAAATACCGCCACGCGCAGCTAACGCTCGATCTCATTGACCGCAAAGGAAAATATGAGAATGGTTTTATGCACGGACCCGTGCCATCGTTCTTCGATCATGGCACTTGGAATCATGCACGCATTAATTTTACGGCAAATGCTATTCCGAATAAAGTGGGTTCGGGAGTCGAGGCATTAAATACACTTTTCCATGAAGGCGGACACGCTGCGCATTTCTCAAATGTCCAGATGAACGCTCCATGCTTTGGTCAGGAATTCGCTCCGACCTCGGTTGCTTATGCCGAAACACAATCCATGTTTCTTGATTCTGTAATTTCCGATCCCGATTGGTTACTGCATTATGCCCGCAATGAAAAGGGCGAAGCAATGCCATTCGATTTAATGGCTAAGGCAATTAAACAAGAGCAGCCGTTTCTTGCCATGACGATTCGCGCAATGCTCGGAGTATGCTATGCAGAAAAAGCGATCTATGAAATGAGCGAAGCGGAATTGACACCGGAAAATATTCAGCATGTTTTCTTAGAGATCGAAAAACGCATGTATGCACTGCCCGCATCTCCCCGTCCGATCCTTGCCGTACCACATTTATTAGCAGGTGAATCGAGCGCATATTATCACGGCTACGTTCTCGCTGAAATGGCAGTGCAGCAGACACGAAAATATTTTCTTGAAAAATACGGATATATTGCCGATAACCCGAAGATCGGTCCCGAACTGGAAAGCGGTTATTGGAAATACGGCAACTCTAAACGCTTCTTCGATCTCGTCGAGCGCTTAACAGGTAAACCCCTTAGCGGCGATGCACTGATCGCCCAAGCGAATAGAACGGTGGATCAGGCTATTGCAGAAGCGAAGCAGCTTGCCGAACATCAACATCCTGCAACCGACGCAAACAAGAGCCCCGATCTTCAAGCCGACATCAAGGTTGTTCACGGTAATGAAAAGATCACGGAATTTACGAACGGGGATTTTTCGAAAGCCAACGAAGAATTTAAAACCTGGGTAGTAAAACATTACCCGAAACAAACGTCATGACGCAGAAAGAAGAATTGCTTGCTTCGTTCGATGATGTATTGTCCCATAAATGGGAATCGTTAGACGCTGCCTTGCGAGGAGTGAGCGAAGAGGAAGTACATTATCAGCATCCTGCATATTCCGACGAGCCGGATGAATTACACTATCCTAAAGCCGGTACGATACTGTGGCATCTTGTCCATCTTGCGCAATGTTACCGTCATTATACAACGCTGATTAGTGAGAGGCCGGTAAGAACTCCCGAACCTGAAGCGCCGGAAGCAAATGCATTAGATGAAGGCATAAACAATTTTCGTCTCTTTCGCAGTGAGCTTCGCAATGTTATTGCATCTCTTCGCGATGGTGAACTGAATGAGAAGATGAGTAACGGCGATACGGTAGCGCTCTTCGTGCGTAACGTTGTTCGTCATGATGCCTGGCATGCAGCGCAGATCGTATTAGTAAAGCGGCTATACAAATATCACGTGAGAGGAAACGTATAGCCATTTTCCTCATCCCATACGAAAGGATGAATTGCAATTATTGCATCATCATTCAACGGTCCGTAAATATGCGGAAATAATTTTTCGCCGCCTTCGAGATTTTCATAGAGTATCATCGGAATGACTTTCGCATCATCGATTTCCAGTAGAACAAGATCTCTTTTCCCGGGAGCAATTGCGTTTGCGACATCGGTAACTTGTTCCGGTAAGGAACAATGAATGAATCCTTGATCTGCAAGAGAGGGAACATGCAACAGATGAGCTTGTAAGTATAATGAAAGATCCGATTGCGAGATAAAATGAAATATGCGGGACATGACAGATTTACTTCTTCATATATTTCCAATTCCGCGATTTGCCTTCTGCTATCCACTCAAGCCCCTGCGCTAATCGTTTGTCGCGTGTTTCTTCCGTTTTTGCCTCCTCGAACCACTGTATATATTCTTTCCGATGTGAGGGAGGAAAATGTTCGAAGGCTGTTTGCGCTTTCTTATTTTTTTTGAATGCTGAGACCAGATAATCCGGTACCGGCAGTTCTTTGACCGGCTTTTTTTCGCGGTAAGGAAGTTTTATGCCATCGTCATTAAGCTTCATTACCTCTTTAATATAACCAAGCATGACTTTATCCGAAGGCAGATCTTTCACGCCCGTTAATTTTCCGGAATGTCCCATCGCCGTTTCACTTTGTCCCATTTTGAATAGTGATCTATCCTTCATCAGCGCTGCTTTCCAGAAACCAAACACCGTATGGTTTTTGAAAGCTGCCATTGACATCATCATCTCACCCCGGTAATCAAAATGCGGAAAGCCCCACTTTATTTTTTCTTCCACATCGGGACACGCTTTATGCACTAACTCACGGATATGAATCAGGATCGGTTTTGCAAAAGGCTGCGTTTTTGCAATGTATGCATCAATTTTAGGATCATTCTTGGGCATAGAGTTTAGATATTAGTGCAATGAATATGAGATAACAAAATTCGCAATTCGTAATTCCTAATACCTAATTTTTCTTTCCGCAACCCATTTGGAACCGGAAACTGTTATATTTGTACATGGAAGAAAAGAAAATACGGACTCGCAAGACTAAAAATGGGGGATCAGGGAGTGATGACGGCAGTGGCGCTATGCCGCATTGTTCATTCTGTTTGCGCTCGGCGAATGAAGTAACGACACTTATCAGTGCGCCGTATGGCTCGGCATTCATCTGCGATATTTGCTCGGCCAATAATGTCGAGCTTCTTCGTTCACATTTGCCGCAATACACGACGAAGGCAAATGCCCGCAGAGCCGGTATTTCGCATTTTACTCCGCGCGCGATCAAAAAAGAGCTTGACGATTACGTGATCGGGCAGGAACAGGCGAAAAAGGTACTATCCGTTGCCGTTTATAATCATTTTAAACGCATTGAATCCGAGACGATCCTTGGAGTTGAGGGTTTTGAAGATACGGAGATCGAGAAAGCGAATATTCTCATGCTCGGTCCGACAGGTACAGGGAAGACCCTTCTTGCGCGGACACTTGCTCGAATTCTCGATGTTCCTTTTGCCGTTGCCGATGCAACAACACTTACCGAGGCCGGGTATGTCGGTGATGATGTCGAATCGATTCTATCTGCTTTACTTCAGGCTGCGGATTATGACGTGCCTCGCGCTGAGCGTGGCATTGTTTATGTTGACGAGATAGATAAACTTGCCAGGAAAAGCGATAGCGCTTCCATTACTCGTGATGTTTCAGGTGAAGGGGTTCAGCAGGGGTTTCTGAAATTACTGGAAGGCACTGTTGCCTTAGTTCCCCCCAAAGGCGGACGCAAGCATCCCGAGCAGCCCCTTGTCTATATCAATACGAAACATATTCTCTTTATTGCCGGCGGCGCATTCGAAGGATTAGAAAAAATCATTCAGAAACGTTTGCATAAAAATCCGATCGGTTTCGGCGCTGAATTTCCTTCGAAAGAATCCGAGCATGTTCGGAATGTCTTTCATTTTGTCGAGCAGGAAGATCTTCTGAAATTTGGTTTTATTCCTGAACTGATCGGTCGTCTTCCTGTCCTTACTGCGCTCGAAGCTCTTTCGAAAGAAGCAATGATGCAGATCCTTACCGAGCCGAAGAATGCGCTGGTTAAGCAATACCGCAAGCTCTTCGCCATGGAAGGCGTCGACCTGATCTTCGAACAGGATGCTCTCGAAGCCATCATCGAAAAAGCGGTGAAGCGTGGAACAGGCGCGCGCGCATTGCGTTCGATCATGGAAAGTGTGCTGACAGAACTGATGTTCTCATTGCCGGATGATCAGAAGCTTGAGAAATGCATCGTTACCCGGCTATCAGTCGAAGGGGTCGTGCCGCCAGTTCTTATACGCAGCGGTGAAAAACAAGCAGCATGATTTTTTGAAGCCAACGGAGCGATTTTCCGATCGGGTGGAGAATTACCGGAAATATCGTCCGCATTATCCTGATACTTTTATTCCGTTTCTTGCAGGGGCAACAGGTCTGGAGCCATCTTCGGTTATTGCCGATATCGGTTCGGGTACCGGCATTTCCTCAGAATTATTTTTGAAAAACGGAAATGAAGTATTCGGAGTAGAGCCGAATAAAGAAATGCGCGAAGCCGGCGAAGAATACCTTTCCGCTTATCCGAAATTCCATAGTATCGATGGGACTGCAGAAAAAACGACTCTTTCTGATGCTGCTATTGACATTCTTATTGCAGGACAGGCCTTTCATTGGTTTCAGATCGAAGAGACAAAAAAGGAATTCAGGCGAATTATCAAACAAAATGGCTGGGTAGTTCTTTTCTGGAATGAAAGACTTTTGGGTGCTTCTCTTTTTTTGCAGGAATACGAAGCTCTCCTTTTGCAATATGGCGTAGGATACCCTGTTGTAGCTGAAAAAGACATTAAGGAAAATATCAGACATTTATTTCTTGAACGGGGATTTACATTCCGGCTATTTTCGAATAGCCAGTCATTTGATTACGACGGATTGAAAGGCAGGCTGCTCTCATCTTCTTATGTTCCGAAAACAGATTCGCCGCATTTCCTACCTATGCTCGCCGAGTTGAAACAGATTTTTAGCCGGCATCAAAAAAATGGAAAAATCGAGATGCTCTATCAAACCGAAGTTTCTTTCGGGCAGCTTTCTTCTTAACAATCAATGACGATTGAAGCAATCATAGTTTTCTTGATAGCTCTTCTTGTGCTTATTGCTGCTTTCTTGTTCTACCATTATTACCATTTCAGATTTGTCTCCTTTGTCAGAAATGAACATAGTCCGGACATGGATCCTGCAAGCATTGAAGGTTATTCGGATAAATATTATTATTTGCCGGGTGAAAAGATCTTATTCTTTTTATATTCCGAGTACGAGCGCAACTCACTCTTGCTTCGCAGAATGAAAGCGCCATATGAATTTGAGGATATACTTTCGAAAGAGTTCTCTAAAGTAGTACAAGTACGGAAATCCAATGCATCGGAGCATGGCTGCGGATGGGAAAAAACGCTTGAGATCACACTTGAACCTGAAACGAAGCCGGGGTATTATCAGGCATTGCTGAAATCCGAAGAAGGGAATATTGAATATCCGATCTATTTTATTGTTGGCTCTCGCAAGAAAGCCGATATTCTTATTATTGCACCAGTGAGCACGTGGAATGCTTATAATCCCTATGGCGGCAAGTCACTTTATCAAAATAATCTGGAAGCGAAGACCGTCTATTATGTTTCTTCGCAGCGTCCGAATAATGCTTTTCAACTCAATCATGATATTCAGGTAGAAGCAAATGCCTTCAACTGGTTTTCCAAGCAATATGAAAGCGTGAATATTATACCCGATTATTTTCTGGAAGATCGCCATGAAAATTGGATGGGTGCAAAAATGATGGTTTTGGTCTATCATTGCGAATATATTTCGCGGAAGATGTATGATAATACGTTGCATTTTCTCACAAGGGACAGCTCCCTTATCTCTCTGGGTGCGAATCAATATTACTGGAGTATGAGATGGCATGAAGATCACACCCGAATGGAATGCAGAAAAGATCTGACATTCTTCGATGATTCTTTAGAATATGGAGGGATGTGGAAACATCATTTCCGACATCAGAACTCTCTATTCGGTGAGGGCTACACCGGATCCGGAATGCACACCTTCGCACCATATAAAGTTACGAATGCCGGGCATTGGCTCTTAGAGGGGAGTAATGTTCGCGATGGCGACCTCTTTGGAATACATGGAATAAATGAACTTGGGATTTCGGGTGCTGAAACCGATAAAGTGAAGAGATCGCCTGATGGAGAGATCCTTGCACACGGTATGAATTGTGATTCTGAAGGAACAGGAAAGAATTATGACGGGACAGATACAAGATGGAATGGAGAAGGTGGTGGAGATATTCTGCTGAAAAATCTTTCGGATAGGAATGCGATCCTTGCAGCAGGTTCTATTCAATGTGCATCTGGTTTAGGAACAGATAAAGTTTTTACGACGATAATACAAAATTTCATTAAAAAGTATGTTTTAGGTGACTGAAACGCAGCCGTAAAAACTATTGTTTAATGCCATTCTTAAGAATTTTGCCTCGTGGCCTAATGGTATGGCATCTGATTCTGGATCAGGGGGTTCCAGGTTCGAGTCCTGGCGAGGCAACATAGAAAAAGCATATCAAAGAACACTATGCAAAACGTTACGGCATCCGTCGTAACGTTTTTTATTTCAATAAGATACAACACGCGCGAAATTTCAGGCGTTTCAAATGTCAGAGAGGTTCAATCGGGTTCTGAAATATTTCGAATATATCAAAAATGGGGTTTCTGTACTCATTCTGAGTACTCATATTGTACTCACTTATGGATGAAGATCTAAGCAGACCAGTCGAAACTTATATCAAGATTCTGTAGCTTGCTCTCTAATTCAATCATCTCCCTGCTACGTTTCAAAACACCATTTTCAAGTGTTAAAAAACCTACTGACAATAGAAATTCTTTTGCTCCATCACGATCTTGTCTAATGAAATAACTCAAAGTTTTCATTTCGAGGTCGGAAAATTTATAGGAGTTCAATCGATAACTCTCAAATGCTTCCCAAGCAAGTGGGCACCATTTTTTTACTATCTCATGGCCAATAGTATTTGCGTAACTGCGAATTTCATACTGTGCATGACTATCCATTCTGAGAGCCAAGAAATGGAATAGATTATGCAAATCAATTTTCCAATAGGCTTCAGTATAAGTAGAAAGAGGTAAATCTTTTCTCGCCTGCTCCCTTGCCACACCCTTCTCAATGCGCTCATCATATAGGGTTCGAATTTGTTTATGCAATTGTTCCTCATTCTCTGACAAAGCGAGACCGATATCCTCTGTTAAGAATTCTTCGCTACCTTGTTTATTCGTAGATGACTGTTTTCTCCAGTGGTTCTTGGGTGTTCGTTGGGCAGAATCAATGGCTATGGAATATCTCGTTGAATATTCGTTCACGTTTGCAGTTCTATGACGAATCCACTGACGCCAACAATCCATAGGGACACGAACATGCAGCTTAATTTCGCACATTTCGAAAGGTGTAGTATGTTGGTGGCGCATAAGATACCGTATAAGCCCACGATCTTCACTGACCTTCTTCGTACCTTCCCCATAAGATACACGTGCAGCTTGAACGATAGAAGCATCTCCGCCCATATAATCTACAACACGAACAAAACCATCATCTAGAACTGGAAATGATCGCCCTAGAATCAAATCTATATCAGTCACCGAAGTTCTAATAGTTTTTTCCGAATCCATCAGTTATAATCAACTTATAATACGGAATATTAACAAAGGAGTATATTAGTGGTTCCGTGGGCAAAATGGCTATTCTGCCGTATTTTTGTTGAATATCTAATACCGAATGTTGAAATGAGCTTTGATAGTTCAAAAGAAATCGAGAAGCTGGTAAAGAGTTACTCATCAGGAACTACTGCTATTGAGGTAGATTTCAGAGCACTCGTGCGCCCGGCGTTTGAAAATTCTGGGAGACTGACACATTCGATTCATCCATATACAGCCAAGCTACTCGCTCAAATCCCTTATTTTTTCCTTTCATCCGAAATTTTTTCAAAACGTGGAGATTTAATTTTAGATCCATTCTGCGGATCGGGCACTGTCTTGTTGGAGTCGCTTATTGCTGGACGAAATGCGATGGGTGCAGACGTTAATCCTCTTGCTAGAATCATTTCACGGGTTAAAACCACACCTTTGAATAAGACTAATTTAGGCAATAGTATTGAGAGGCTATACTCACGCATCCCGATAACAGCTGCTCTGCCCATTACACTTGAGGAAGACTATGAATATTGGTTTTATCCTCATATTCTGCGACAACTCGCCCGGATTTTTTCCGGGATAAAATCTACCAGAAATGTTTACCATAGAGATTTTTTTTTAGTATGCTTTTCTGCATTATTGAAAAAGGTCAGTTTAGCGGATCCGAGGCTCTCGGTTCCGGTCAGACAGCGAGCCAGCCACTATCCTGACGGGCACCCACTCCGCGAACAAGCAGAGATACGATTAAGAAGATTGAAGCGCATTAATGTTTTCTCTGAATTCTGGGACATTGTTGAGAACAACAAAACGCGGGTAGAGCAGTTGGAAGAAAAGATAAGGGGTAATGTTAAAGTATTTGACATTGCTCATGATGCAAGATTAATCGGAGAGAATAATCCTCGTTCAAAACGTAGAAATGTGGTGGATATGATTATTACATCACCGCCGTATTCAGGAGCACAAAAATATACTCGCGCCACAAAACTAAGTTTGGCGTGGATGTCTGCAATTGACAATATTCATGTTTCCTCTGTAGAAGACAGTTGTATCGGTAGGGAGCACTTCAGGAAAAGTGATTACTTGACTTTTCCGACAACTGGTATATCTGAAGCCGATGAGTTTCTCCTGCGCACGAGGAAGGAAAATGAGTTGCGAGCACATATTTCTGCGACATACCTCATTGAGATGAAGGATGCTTTAACGAAAGCATGTTCACTCTTGAAGAGGGGAGGATACTTTGTACTTGTCGCAGGAAATAATAATGTTTGTGGACACGAATTTATGACGGTGGATTTTCTTGCAAAAACAATAGAGAGTTTGGGTTTTAGTACTATTCTGCGCGTAGTGGATGAAATCAGATCAAGAGGTTTGATGACAAAAAGAAACAAAACTGCAAGTTTGATCACACGGGAATGGGTTTACGTTTTTGAAAAAAGCTAAAAGATCAGGAACATTTCAATGAAAGCAAAGTATGAGAAAACTCTGAAAATTTTGACAGAGACTTTATGGGAAGGGAAAGTGAGAATGCCCCAAATTTATAAGTGGGAGAAAAATTTTTCTGATGAAAAATTTGGAGCCGAACTTCAGCAAGATCATGCGATCTTCTTACTTACTAAATTTATGTATTTTGGGAATCGTGAAATTAGGGAGCTTTTAAAATCGCTTTATCGAGACCTTTTCAGATATTCGATTATTGAAAAGATTCGAAAAGCGAATCACGATACGATAGACTCTGGAGTGATTAATCCTCTTTTTGAAGCCGAGTTGAAGCAAACACGGTTCCTTGGAATCGGGAATCCTTCAGAAAGTGGGAGCCATTTGCTCTATTATTTTAGACAAGAAAACAACGTCGATAAAAACTTGTTCATTAATACACATGAGATATTTAATCGCTATGGCAGTGAAAGCCCCGCTTCACTTGCTAAACCTGAAATCAATCGTTATGTTCTACTTGATGATTTTACAGGAAGTGGTAATCAAGCCATTGAATACTCTAAAAGTATTTTGGAAGACTTATCTCGCCTCAATCCTGAAGCCGAAACTTCTTATCTTGTGCTTTTCGGATCTACGAGCGCATTAAAAAATGTAAGAGATAATACTAAATTTAAGCAAGTTTTGGCGGTAATGGAGTTCGATGATTCCTTTAAGTGCTTTGATGAAAATTCGCGATTTTTTCAAACTTGTGGTCCAGAGATTAATAAAGACACTGCGAAAGAAATCGTCCAATATTATGGAGAAAAACTCCTTCAGGGGCACGCGCTAGAGGGCAACCCATTAGGCTTTTCTGATGGGCAATTTCTTTTTGGATTTTTTCACAATACACCTGATAGTACGCTCCCCATTTTTTGGTACGATAATCCCGAATCAAACTGGGCACCAATATTCAGGAGATATCAGAAAGTATATTCATGACAGAAAACCCCAATAATCCTTTTTCCCTTACTTATGCAAGTCATCTTAGCGATGAGATGATTTCTGAGTACTGGGTTGATTTTCCCGGAGGGGAGGACTACCTAAGAAAGTTAAATCCTGCATCGTCGGGACCTATCCTTATTCTTGGCGGACGAGGGAGTGGCAAAACTCATTTAATGAGGCACAAATCCTTTGCAATCCAAAAAATTCGTCATCGCGGAAATTTAATGTCTGGAGTTCTTAACGACGGATATATAGGACTGTATTTCCGTTGCGGTGCTTTGAACGCAACCAGATTTGAAGGAAAGGGCATCCAAGAAGATATCTGGAGTGAAGTTTTTGCTTATCACATGGAGCTCTGGTTTGCTGAGCTTTTGATCAAAAGCATGAATGAAGCATTTTCAAAATTACCCGCTTTCTTAGAAAAACAAGCAGCTGTTTGTGGTCAAATCTGTGGGCTATTCGATATATTTGAGCAAGAAATACCAAAAACCTATGCGGAGTTAANNTACATCTTTGTCTCGAAAAATTTCGCAAAGGTCTGAATAGTTCTGTAAACAACCTTCCGTTTATTGAAAAACCAGATTTAAGAATTCTTACTTCACGAGGGTCATTAACGATCGGAATTCCGAAGATAATGGTCGAAAATTACTCTGAGTTTACGAACTTAAAATTTTTATACCTCATTGATGAATTTGAAAATCTTTCAATTAACCAACAAAGGTATATCAATACGCTTGTAAAGGAATGCGAACATCCGGTAACCGTATATGTTGGTGCAAGATTGTATGGAATTAAAACATACGAAACATTAGGAGGGAGAGATGTAAATAAACCTGATTCAGACTTTAAGCCATTGTACTTAGATTCTGTGTTTCGAAAACAAGGTAAAAAATATCAGAAATTTGTTTTGCGCCTTTGCGAAAAACGTTTGTCAATTGCAGGATATTCCCACTTAGATATTAAATCACTTTTTAATTCTATTAGCGACGTGGATCGGATATCCAAGATACGAAAAGAGTACGAAGATGCTCTACCTCCTCATATGGCACGTCTTAGATCAAATCTGTATAGTTTCGTGTTAAATGGTTCAAAACTAACTGAAGCACAGATCGATGGGATAGTAGAAAAAATACTTGTTCCCGATAATGCCATAGTAGAAAAAGCCAATATTCTATTATTGTACAGAGCATGGAAAGAAAGAAAAGATATAATTGAAGCTGCATCTAAGATCCAAGAAGAGAGTCAAAAATACTTAGCAGGAAATCGTATTGATAGTCCTCAAGAAAGAGTACTTGCCAAATTCAAAAAGGACTTAATTGCACAACTATTAGTTAGAGATTTTCAGCAACAAGCCTCATACTTTGGATTTCTTACTTTCGTTGCTATGTCGGAAGGGCTTCCTAGAAATTTGTTAACTATTATTAAAAATATTTTTGATTGGGCAATATTTTATGGTGAACGCCCTTTCAGTTCAGACCATAAAATATCTGAACAATCTCAACTAAATGGCCTTAAAGAATCAGCAGAATGGTTCTTGCGTGAGGCTGGAATTCTGGGCGAAAACGGGCCGTCTATTATAAGAGGTGTTACGAAGTTTGGTAACTTTTTAAGGGAGATGCGTTACTCCGATAAACCCTCAGAGTGTTCAATGATAGCTTTCAGTTATGATCAAACATCTACGAAAGCAGAGATTGTTGATTTACTCAAAGATGCAGAAAAGTACTCACTTATGGTAGGAATCAGTAAAGGTCAGAAGGATAGAAATTCAAAGAGTAAAAATGAAAAGCTGCAACTTAGCAAAATGTTGGCACCATACTGGGACTTGCCAACTGGCAGTAGGGGAGCAATTGCGCTTAAACCGAATGAGGTGGAAGCCATTTTTGGTGAAGCCACAGAGGATGAATTCAACAAACTGAAACATCTTCGACTACGAAGACTGAACGCTCCATTTAATAGCCCGAACAATTCAAATAAAAAGGTTCAAAAACGAGTAACAGAAACTCTTTTCGTAGTTAATAATGATTGATTTCACAATATTTTACAAATCTCGGCATTCACTTGATAGTCAGTTATGGCAGGAATCAGGGTGGGATATATTTCTATCTTCTTACGATAAAAGTACAAGAGTTGTTGACTTATTCGGTCGTATTAGAGCAACAAAAAAAATATGGTTGATAAATCCGCTCTACCAATTAAAATCTGAAGATTTGCCAACAGAGGAGTATTTTTCAAAAGAAGGCGCTGAAGAGTCAGAGTTCATTATTTCATTATTTTCAACAATTGACCTTGACTTAGCANNCGCCCAAACTCGCGCATATGTATTGACATTACAGGTTTTTTGAAACCTGAATTACTTTATCTCTTCTTCTTTCTTTCACAGAAGGGAGTTAAAAAAGTTGATGTTTTGTACTCGGAGCCCAAAAGATATCCTGACGATCAAGATACCTCTTTTACAGATAAGACACCGCTGAAAGACCGTGCCGTTCATGGGTATGACGAGGCATATAATCAATCAACGGACGCTGATGCTTTGATTATCGGAGTGGGCTATGATGATGATCTCATCGCTAGAATTGCAAAGTATAAATCGTCAGCAAGAAAAATATCTATTATTGGGTTACCTTCACTTCAACCAGATATGTATCAGCAAAGTTTGATTCGAGCAAGTTCAGCAAAAGACGACGTGGAAAATTATGATAATTTATATTTTGCTCCAGCGAACGATCCTTTCGTAACAGCAAGTGTTATTCAACAGATCGTAAATAAGTTGAAGAATGGATCACCAACTCTTACGAATCTCTATCTTTCGCCATTAGGCACAAAACCACAAGCGTTAGGCTTCGCTTTATATCATCTCTATGAAGGAAAACAGTTATCGTCATCAATATTGTACCCCTTCACTAAAGAAACCTTACCCGGAAAATCTGTTGGTATCTCCAGTGTTTGGAAATATAGTGTTGAATTACCCTAAATCTGGTTTACTCCAATAGAATGTCCTACTTATTTGTATCTTGAAATAATTTGCGCATCGGTTATTCGTCGGAGTTTAGGTAGTAAGAGATTAATAATAAAAATGATTATGAGATTATACTTTTTTGAGTATAATTCTTTCTTTACTTGAAACTCGGTTGGGGGGCGCGATTGTAGTTCTATATATAGAATATCTTATACTACAATGCCAAAGTCAAAACATCGCAAGACAAATCGCTCTGAAAGATCTGGTCCCGTGTGGACTTCCTTCGATCTAACATCACAGTTCGTCCGTATAGGACGCCCGTATATCGTTGCTTCACGAGCCTGCTACTATGTCCTTTTATATATAACCGATCCGGCGACGGGAATCGAGAGTCGGTACAAAACCTCCACCCGCGTTCGCAGAGATTCTAAGGACTCCTATAATAAGGCGTGCGCCTCCGCTCTGCAGATCCTCGCCGTAGCGCAATCGAACTTTGATCCTTCAGCGCCGGTACGATTGCAAGCTTTCTTTGAAAGCTATATTTCAGAGTGCGAAACCAAAGGGTTGTCACAATCCTACCTTCGGCAGATCAGATCGGCGTTTCAGGCACTGATGCTTCAGGTGGGGAAGGGCTGCCTAATCACACAAATCACTCCGCAGCAAATACGCTTGTTTCTCTTTGGACAAAAGTCCGGCTCAATGGCACTCTCGCACTACCGCTCACTACGCGCCGGATTTGAAGTTGCAAGACGTGACGGTAAGATCGCGTCGAATCCGTTTGATCAGATCGATCTGAAATCGCTCCGTAAGAAGTTTGTGCCGAGACCACGCGGTATACTTTCGCCGGAGCAGGTTGTAGAAATCTACACTGCCTTGCCGAAGGAATCATATATGGATAGGCTTGTCGCCTCGTTCGTGCTTTTTCTTTTTGGAAGTGCCTGTCGGCGATCGGAGGCCTGTTTTCTTTTGAGCTGTGCGGTTGATTGGGAACGGAAAAGTATCAGCATAGCAGCAACTACCAAGAATAAACTGAAGACGCTGTCATCAGCAGGGGAGATTCCGATAACGAATTTTGCTGCTATTGCACTGCGCGAGCAGTATCTGAATAGGCAGAGCCATCCTAAAGCCGAGGTAAGAGACTCGCAGTGGGTTTTCTGTAATGAGAAGGGAGAAGCGTATAGTGCTGCATCATTGACTAAAGCAGGACATAAACGACTGATTGCAGCATGCGAAAAACTTGGGATAAATTCGACAGGAATAGATTATCATTCTTTTAGGCACAGTATTTCGCAAATTCTGCTTGACCAAAATGCCGAAACTGCAATCGTTTCAAAGCTCCTGAGGCACGGTTCGCTTGCCACGACGCTTTCAAGCTATCACAAGAATGTTGATATAAGTACCAAGTTCGAGTCGGTTCTGGCAATCACAGGTGAAATGCAAATGCCAAACTTTGCAGATGATAAGTCGGGCATGATCGTAAAGCACACGCTGCTAATCCTGGAGTTCAAAAGGGCGGCGTAAATTGATCGACCGGGAACCGTACCCGGGGGTCAGAATTGTATATAAGGTTTAATCATTGAAAGGAAAATACTTATGAAGGTTTCATTCAAAACTCTATATCCAGACGGTTCTCATAGCTCACATTTGGGAGAAGTCGAAAGTATCCGCTCTGAAATAATTCGCGAACAATTTTGGTATAGTTTTAACTGTAATATCACAATACAAAGAAGCGGAGATTCCGCCCATTTTAACACTGATGATCCAACCGTCATTATTACGGCAAAATATTTGCGTACTTTCCTCCGTATTTTTTTGTACCGCTTTGAAGGTAAAGTCAGATGTAAACTTGCTGAATTGTTGCATTTGCCGATGCTCTTGTATCCATTATTCATAGCCCACGAATTTTGGGTTGATAATGAAACCTCGGATGATAAGGAAGAGTGGGATGATCCGGAAGACTGGAATGATTTGGAAGACTGGGATGATCTATATATATGTTCTGGTGAATTTCGCAATAATTTTCTTACTTACATAAATAATGTATCCACTGATGAAAAAATGGTTATGGCTGCGTCAGGATCGGATAGTAACTTGCCCATCCTACCGAGGCTGTATCGTTTTGCTGATTACTAACCACTCAGGATAAATCGGAAACATTAATGAGGTTCTTTTGCATTGAAGATCAATCATCGAGGGTTAGACCTCCATGCCCTTCGGCATAGTTTCTTGCAACAGCTTTGGACGCGAATCTGCCGCCAATCATGGTTAGCAAACTGGCTCGTCACCAGAACCTACAGACGACACTCAGTTTCTATCATAAGCTGAAGGATACGCGATTCATTTTCGATGACGTTCTTCTTAAAACGAGTGCCATGCCAAAGCCGAAATCGAAAATGAAGGCAGGATGAATCATTTTAGTTAGTATTCGCTTATCGTGTCTAATAAAAAATGAATAAAAAGGCTGAGAATATCTGGTATCTGTATCCAATCGTCGGGCTTGAAATAACCGACGAACGCCCCTCTTTTGACAATTGGTTAGCAGATGATTTCACAATATTCTCAAAAAAGCATTTTTCACACCTTGACAGTTTTTTTCATAAGGCTGGTTCGAGATTATTCAATTATAATCTTGATAATGGCTTCCTTGATATTAAATCTTTGACTTTTGACTCTTATATTGCGATAAAGATACAAATTCCTAAGGATACATCGAAAACTGATCGCGAATTCTATAACCTTGCTTTAGAACGGGCAAAATATTATGAAGCAATTTTGGCGGTAACATTCTTTGCTCAAAATGGAACTCCCGTTACTTTCAGGCTATGTGGAGATCACGAGCCGGCAATTACAGTAGGAAGACTTTTAGGATTTGAGTCAGGGGTAATAGGGTCTGGAAGTGCGGGAGGCCAGAGGGAAAATCTCTTTATCATTAATGGACCCGGTTGTTTGAAATATTCATATGCGGAGATAAGCAAACTATTATTTCATGAATATTTTCCAGTTGGTGAAGTTTTTTTTGATAAAGGCAAGGCGTATCAGTCTTCGCGGGATAATATTACTGCTTCAATTATTCGACTATCCGAGTCTCTTCTCAGTACGAATTATATAACTAAGGTTCTTGAATCCGCTATAAGCATTGAAGTTCTGCTCTCTAACGGTAATACCACTCGGCAAAAAATATTAGAGAATAGATTAGGAAGTCTTTTGGAAAATGATTGGCGGGACAATATGGAACTCTACGATAAAATATTAAAAGCACGGAATCAATTCGTTCATAGCGGGGTAATGCCCGATGCCAAGTCGCTTTCCGTCAATGCAGTAGAATTGGCTTTAAGAAACTTTACCACTTTTATATATTACGTGAAAGGCTTCAAAAATAAATCTGAATTCCTTGATGCACTGGATATTAGTTATTCGGGCGGCCGGATTTCAAGTTGTAAGATAGATTTTGGGAATACGTTTAGTGCCGATCGACAGCTAAAGAAGAATATTCTTATGGGGCTTCCACATTTCAATCCGATGATGATAAAAACGACTAACTATTGATTCATGCTGTCAGGCTCATTATTACTTAATATCTTGAATCCCGGCATCTGTGATCCATGTTCCACGAGAATGCTGTATAGTAGGACTCTAAAAATCTCATCCATATTTTTTGCATGAATTTGTGCTTCTTCCTCTGTTCCGTTAAGAGGAAAATCGCCTTCGTGCATAATGTTATTCCGGAATTCTACGAATGGCAGCTGCGCTCTATCTTTCTTTATCGATTGTATCTCAAGTTCAGGATAGTACTTATTGATGTCTATATGATACGCTTCAAGCAACCCTACAATCCTCATGCTCGCTGTAGGTGTTTTGCCTTTAGGATAACCCCACTCAGCAATTTTGGATTCGACTGATGATGCAAACTGCTTTACAAAGACTTCGATGGCTGACTGAAACAACATGATTGCTACCTTGATTGGAAACTCTTGATTCGATCCTAAGAGATAGGGGTCTATTGCCTTTTTCATACTCACCCTGAGAGTTGCTTCTAAAGTGAGATATTTTTCCATCAGCAAGCAAAACTGGTACCTTAATGTTCGATAACGATTTACATCGGGTTCAGAGTGGTAACGATAATTCAATTTTGGAATAGATTGGTACTGCTCCACCACCATAATCTTCTTTTCGTTCAATTCTGCATATGTATCAACAGAAGTCCATTCAACTTTCTGTCCATCGACAAATGATAGCAAGGGCAATATTTCTTTTATCAGATTTTCTGCTTCAGTCCATATTAGATTAATGTCTTTAGGTTCGCACTTATGAGTGACAGAAACTACAGCGGGTTCGGCAAGAACAGAGGTAGCATCTAATTTATCTTTTCGGGAAAGATACAAACCTCTTGAAAAACTCATCGTGCCCCATGTAAATGTTACGGTGATAGATTCATCTTCAAATTTACCAGTCCATGGGTCAACTCCACGTTGATAGCCCTTTTTACGATCAACTTTTGACATATAGCCAAGTTGAAATAGATTACATTGGCTAAGTGTAAAATCCATCGTTAACTTGTCGGCAGTGAAATCATTGTCTGTATATACTGTATACTTAGTAAAATCTTTAGTTTCGATTTCGGCTATAACTCCGAATGAATTAGTATGGCTCTGAAGCCTAATCCTGCCTCGCAGGTGTGAGGGATGGCCAGGAATATTATCGCTGAATTCAACTTCTTTCCAATCTGTAATGGGTAAGTTCAGATAATCAAGCCCTGTATTTTCAGGTTGTGCATATATCTTCGCGATCATGGTCGAGGTATCGAGTGGATTAATGGTGACATCACAATCACAATTCTTAACCTCGAATCCTTTTCCCTTAAATGTTCCTCGTAAGAGATAACGATTTTCGAATATTGTATTCATGATTCTATTACTGTTCATCCGCATCAGTAATTCCAAATCCGGCGTTAACTTCGGCATTGATTTGTTTTGTGGGCTCATGAATGGCCAATAACCGAATGTCGAATTCCGAGAGAGCTGCGGCAGAAATATATTTTTGAAAGATTGATTTGATCTGTGAAAGGATAATGGCGTGTGAAAACATGATTGCAACGCAATGCTGTTTGAAGAACAGTTCGGGTAAATCAGCGGTGAATGAGCCGCCCTCCATCATTCGCCGGCTTCCGGTGCCACGTGTTCTGAGGTGGCTATGAACTGAAAAAATGGATGAATGAAGATACTTTGAAGAACTATCATATTGTTCGTAAAGCAAACGCATACCTTCATCCTGCTTCGGAAACAATCTTCGGGCTGTAAATGCATTCTTAAACTCCTTATATGTTTCGTCGTCATCCGCTGCCCGTTTCCATTTTTCTGCGTCAGTTGGACTACGGGACATCAGATAGGCAAACCCGCATAACTCCAATGCCTTCCGGAGATGGTAATGCGAGTCATCCAGATGCTCACGAAAAAGGCTGAGCGTTGCTAAACAAAGCTCATTAGGGAGATCGGTAACAACAACCTGGCTTTCCCATAAATGATGGTCTTCTTTTGGTGCCTTGCGCAGGTCGATACCACCGTTAATGAGCAAACGGTAAATCTTTTCGCAATCTTCGAGATGAATAAACTCATTCGGATACTTTGCGCGATTCTTTTGGAAGTTCTCTTCTTCCATCCTGTTCAGCTTCTCTATATATCCTTCCTTCAATTCTGGCATGATGCAATTCTATAAAAAACGTTTACGGATGCCCCATATCTTCAAGAGACTGCAAAAGCCGAGGTCCAACGTCCAATGCCCATAAGGTTGCAGATTCAGATACCTCTGCTCCATGCACGGCACGGTTGAGAAGTCCGACCATATCCGCAAGAACTGAGATCTGTTCTTCAGTAAGCACATTTTGTTTTCTGAGTGCAAGTAGGAGTTGCCCCATACCGCCTTTAGGGATGTGAGTGCCTTTAATCCTTGCAAGTTGCATAAGCCTTTTTTCAATCTCGATGCGTAGTCCGGCAAGTGCTAAGTTTGGATCTTCTGTGGCAATAAGCTCAAAGGTATATTGCTTCGCATTGGCAGTGAGTTCTGATGGAGAAGCAAGAAGTCCGGCTTGATCCGCATTCTCTTTTGCCTCTTTAAGATTTTCAAATTCAATCTCAAATCCTCCGGGAAATTTGATCTTTTTAAAGAGTGGACCGAGCCATGGTGTAATGGCTGCTGCGATCATTGCGATAACCACTGCATCAATTGCTAAGAGCGGGAATATCACATGTACGGCTGCAATAATAAGAGCGCCAATGGTAATAGCCCATTGGATAATACGGCGTTTCATAACGAATTAACAAGGCACTGACAAATATGGTGCAAAAGCCGATATGTTCACTGGTGCTCGCATCAAGTAATGTTAGAATAAATGGCTCCTATAATATCGTCGGCTTAGTAGACGTAGCTTCTGAGATAGTGGAGGGTATACGATGGTACTGCAAAGAATATTGCGTAAACGGTTTTCTTAGCAAAATCTTGTGTGGCGGAACGAGTATGTTGCTTAAACAAGTGCTGTTAATAATGGTGCGCTCTGCCGGTAAAACTCTCGCGCTACTGCTTGCCGTATCCTCAAAATATTCCCATCGCTCAGAAAATAATAATATTTCGGCCACAAATGCACCTATTGGGCGAACTGAGGTGAGATTATTTTCAAACAATTTTTACCCATACAAAACCATTACCAATCCCCTTTGAGGCCCCTTAAAACGCCCAGGATTGCGTCGTTTTTCATCAACGACTTCTGAATGCGTGACGCGGACGAAAACCCATATTTTTCTCAGTGTCAGATAGAAACTTTATTTCGCCAGTGTTGTTATCAAATTGCATCTGTATTCGCAAGTATTTTTTGTTGTTCATTTACATGCAGCTTATGAGCCTAAACTTCTGGCTTATCGGAGCGCTGAGTGCAGGACTCTACAATTTCGGAGTCACAAAAAACTGTAGAAATTCTCGGACTGCGTCGATTCGTCGGGACAATTTTAATTTGCAAATGTCGGTATGGTCTTGACAAGTTTTCGATTTTATTAAAATTGTTTCTGCACTCATAATCTGCTCATTTTTCATACCGAAAGGATTAGATAAAGCGGTATTTCATTACGATGGCATGAGTCATCACATTTGGAGTACTGTTTTTTGTATTTTAAAAAAGAATATCGGCATGAAGTTTTAGCACGATCCGAGCGTCGGATCGAGCATGATCTATTGTTAGCAATCCTCCACGATGCTTTCCTGATCGATCTCATCATTGGAATCAAATTATGGCTCAAGAAGTCCGACCGCGTACTCAATGCCGCCTTTAACTTCCTGAAGCAGACATCCAGAACTTTGCATCGTTTTCTCCCGGCACTTCAAACCAACCTCCGTCAACAATCATCAACGATAGCCCAATGACAATCCTGCACAAAAAAGTTACACGAAAACTTCCGAACACTTCGGATGGGCACGGGAGAAATCTCATTATAGAACTAACTCCAGGATCGAATGAACTCATTCGGATTCTNNTTCCCTTGTCGAAAGTTTATCAATTAGCTGCCCGGCTGGAAGCCGAAGAACAGATCAAGCAGCGCAGAGAAAAGAGGAGGAAGAAATGAACAAGGCAGATCCTGAAAAAATGGCGTTGGACTTGATGCGGATACATGGGCTGCTGGAAGGCGCTAATCCTTATCGATTTTCTTTCAATCATGCGAGACGTGAATTCGGAAGTTGTAATACGAGGAAGCGATTGATTCTTTTATCGGCTGAACTGACCAAATTGAATTCAGAGGACCATGCACGAGATACAATTCTGCATGAAATAGCCCATGCGCTTGTACCTGACGATGGTCATGGAATTGAGTGGCAAAGGAAAGCTATCGAAATCGGATGTGATGGCAAAGCTCGTGATGACGATACGGTTATAGTACCACAGAAGACATACGAAGCGGTCTGTTCCTTTTGTGGGGCGGTGCCCAGAGCTTATAGAAAGAAAAATGCCTTATGCGGAAATTGCGATAGCGTGTACAATCCTAAATACCAGATGCACTATAGAAAGGTTGTCAATGGATAAATATTCGCGCTCAGTCCGTCAAGCAGTATCGCATGACGGATTCATTATCAACGGCATCGTTCAAGCCGTTAAGCCGGGATTA
>PLXB01000254.1 GCA_003151215.1 Ignavibacteriota bacterium | reverse complement strand
GTGGGTCGGGTGGTTGGTCTGGCAGAGTGAGAGTCCGCCCCACTGGAGAATTTCCTGCATCGATTCCAAGTTTTTTCAATGAACGGATAATTGCATCGAAATCGCTGAGTGCAACACGCTGAAGTCCGGCAAGTTGGTAATGAAAGTCGTCGGTAAGTTTTATGGCATGAAGCTCGATCGGTACTATTGAACGCTTTAACTCGCTTGCAAGCGAAGTTTCTTTGACAACATAATTCGATTCAAGCGACGTACTCGAAAGTAGCAAACAGAATGCTTTGCATTCCTTGATAGCTCCGACGATCTCCTTGCTCCAACTTGTGGCGGCTTCGATGCCATGCTGATCTATCCATACTTCCATGCCAGATGCGCGCAGCCTCTCGGCAAGAGCGAGGGCTTGTTCGGAATCATGACGGGAATATGAGATGAAAATATCAGCCATCAGGCAATCGTTAGTAATTAGTCTTTAGCAGAATGTAAAAATACAAAGGTTTCCTTATTCCGGTTCTGAATGAATGACTATTCTCGATAATTCAGGATAGTGGTTGCGAAGCGATTGTTCTGCACTGGTAACAATATCATGTGCTTCAGAAAGCGAAAGATTTTTATCGAGAATGATAGTCAGGGCAAGTTTTAATTCTTTAGAAGGTTGTGATTCAAGCAAGGTCAGGTCTCGCACTTGTTTAATAGAACGATGCGCAGCATTGGCAACGGCGGACATTTCTTCTGCCAAAGCAGCCCGTGCAGATGTTATATCATGAACAATGGTCATGGCATAATCGGGGCGTTCTTCTTCCAAATGCAGGACGATCTTCGAAATCGAGGGCAGATGTTCTTTGATATGCGCTTCAATGATCTCGCTTTTCTCATGTGCATCGCCTAAACTGCTTGCCGGCGGGAATTCAAGATGAAGATCTAAAGTAACTGCTTCCCTTTCATCCTTGCTTAACTCGATATTATGCGGCAGAAGACCTTCTTCAGCAATGAGAAGTTTGATGGTTTCAAAAGTGGATTCATCCATAAGCTTAACGGCATGAGAACGAAGATTGACCTCAACATCCGGAAGAACCTTTATTATTTTTTCCTTTACATCTGCTAAGATGTGTTCTACTGAAGCGAACGGAAGAACCCGATTGATCGCAACCGTTGCATCGATGAAAAGATTGGGACCGGAATGCCTCATCCGCAATTCCTCTATATCATAGACGCCGGTTGTTCCCTTGATTATAGCGAATATTTTCTCATAGTCTTCCGTATGTGCATACCTGTCGCTCAGAACATCCAGCGCTGATTTACCCTGACGAATACTTAATGTTGCCACAAACCCTGACACCAGCATTGCCGCATAAGAATCCGCGCCCTCGAGTTTCAAATATTTTGAAAACAATAAACCGATAAATACAACGACCACACTGAGGCTATCACCTAAAAAATGTAAGGCATTGCTTTGCAGTGATTGAGAACGTTCCACTTTCCCGACGGAGCTAAGTTTCCGTGAACGCCAGAAATCGAGAATGAAGGCGCCGATCAGGATCGTAAAAGTGATGTAATCTATATTCAGTGTTATATTTTCCGGATGGAGCAGGCGGTAAAGCGCTTCATAAAAAATCCATACTGAAACACCAAGCAAAAGGAGGCTTTGGAATAAAGAGGAGAGATTATCGAATTTTCCGTGACCGTAAGGATGATCCTTGTCTGCCGGCATTGCTGTGATGCGGACTGCAAAAAGAGTCAGAAGAACCGAAAGTAAGTCCAGCGCTGATTCAGTTGCAAGAGAAATAAGCGCAAGAGAACCGGAGAGCAAACCGCCGATGAGCTTTGCCGTAATGAGGATCAGCGTAACGAAGATCGAAATCCAGGCCGTCCTAAGAGTTGCAGTGTTTTGTTTTTGAGCCATTTTCTGATTTCATACTTCTGACTTCTGCATTCTTCCTTCTGAATTCGATTTTGTGCCCGAGGCGAGACTTGAACTCGCACAGCCTTTCGACTACTGCCTCCTGAAGACAGCGTGTCTGCCATTTCACCACTCGGGCTAAGAGCGCCGTAAAACAGAGTACATTCAAAGAGGATTCCAAAACCGACCCGCTTTTCAATACTCCTACTCCAAATAAAAATAAAATAATTCATACGGTAACATCATTTGCAGAAGAAGATATGAGGATTTGCCATATTCTTATGAATTATATTTGAAACAATCGGTGTTAGCAGACATAGACTTTATTACCCACCCCAATTAAAGTACTCATTTTTAGTGGATTAATAATAGTTGTTTTTTTTGTTTTGATCAGATTTTATGCTTCGTTTTAAGGCAGACCGCCGAACCCTTGTTTACATGTTCATTACTACCGTCCTTTTGTATGTGCAGTGGAACATGGTACCGTTTAATATTTTCCTGTATACGCTATCGCTTTTCATGGCAATTTCTGTTGCCGTTATTGCGCATAACCATAACCACCTGCCGATCTGGCGATCAAAGACATTAAACGTTGTCACCGACTACTGGCTGACGCTTTTTTACGGCTTTCCGGCATTCGCCTGGATTCCGACGCATAACAAGAACCACCATGTTCTTAATAATAAGGTCGGCGATTATACGATCACCTACCGGGCAACGGAAAAAAATAATTTTTTCTCGCTTATCAGTTATCCCTCTATCTCGAGCTTTTACCAGCAAAAGCCTATCCGCGATTATCTGAGAATGCTTTGGAAGAGCGATCGTACTGAGTTCTTTTCTGCCTTCTTACAATATTTTGCTCTTGCAGCATTATATATAGTCGCATTTTATTTCAATTGGAAAAAAGCACTTATCTTTGTCGCTATTCCTCATCAGATATCCCTCTTCAGCGTTCTTGTCTTTAACTATGTACAGCATGTCCATGCCGATGAAGAGTCGGAACTGAATCACTCCAGGAATTTTGTCGGTTTCCTCAATAAGATGCTTTTCAATAATGGTTTTCATACCGTCCATCATGAGCGCGCCGGAACACATTGGAGCGAAACTCCTATTGCCCATAAGAAGATCGAGCATCTCATCGATCCGGTACTGAATGAACGCGGCTTTTGGGGATATATTTTGCGGTCGTATTTCCTTTCACCTTTCAATAGAAAATTCGGAACACGCTCCATGCGCTTAGAGAGAATAGCAAAACAAGGGAAGCCAAGCGGAACGACTTCACGATCTTCACGCGCGGCGTCTATTCGGCAACAACAGAAAGTGACAGAGCCTGTTTGATAAGAATGCCATTCTGAACTAAAGTGAAGAATGACATATCCAATAACCTCACTACTTTAAGAAATTACCGAGAGTTTTTCCTTCACTCTTTGTGTTACGTGGAGGCTCGTCACTGCCAGTGATGAGAATTCTCGTATTTTTACCATTATTTTTTCTTCTGACTCCGAATGATCATAGATACTCTCACGGATGCTCTTGAGTGGACTACCCAGGATGCGATCTCGACCTATAATGTCGATCGTTGGGGCTTAGGATATTTTTCCGTCAATGAAGAGGGAAATGTCACCGTCTCTCCTTCGCGCGAACGCGGTGCTACGATCGATATGATGCAAGTCATCAGTGAAGCTCCTGACCGCGGGCTGAACTTTCCTATCGTACTCCGGTTTCAGGATCTTCTTCGCGACCGTGTCGAATGGCTAAACCGAGCGTTTAATGATGCTATCGCGGAAATGAAATATAACGGAAAATACTATGGTGTTTTTCCGATCAAGGTAAACCAGCTCCGCGAAGTCATTGATGAAATCGTCGACGCCGGGCGTCCTTTTAATTATGGTCTCGAAGCCGGTTCAAAACCTGAACTATTTGCCGCACTTGCCACCCACAAGGATCCTGAAGCTCTTATCATCTGCAACGGATATAAAGATAGTGCTTTTATTCGCACGGCGTTGAATGGCATTCGGCTTGGAAAGAAAGTAATAATGATCGCTGAGAAACTCGAGGAGATCAAGTCGATCGTACAAAATGCGAAAGAGATCGGAGTCGAGCCATGGATCGGAATACGAGTCCGCCTTGCCGCCAAGAGCAGCGGCATATGGGCAACATCAGGCGGTGAATCTGCAAAGTTCGGACTTTCGACGATGGACTTAATGGAGGCAGTCGAATATCTCCGCAAGGAAAATGCCATGCATATTTTAAAGATGGTGCATTTTCATATCGGTTCGCAAATACCCGATATTCAATCCATTAAAAAAGCAACTCGCGAAGCCACCAGGTATTTTGCAAAGCTCAAGAAAATGGGTTTTGAAGATCTGAACTATATCGATATCGGCGGCGGCCTTGGAGTGGATTACGATGGCAGCCGCTCTTTCTTCCATTCCTCGACAAATTACTCTCTCGAAGAATATTGCGCCGATTGCGTCTATAATATTATGGATGTCTGCGACGAAGAATCCGTCCCGCACCCTCATATTGTTTCCGAATCCGGCCGTGCCATCGTTGCGCATCACTCCGTTTTAGTGGTCCAGGTTTTCGGCGCAATTGAGAAAACAAAGGCTGCCTATGATCTCACTGTCACGCCGCGTGATCACAAATGGGTCAAACAACTTGTCGAAGTAAAGGAAAGTATGCTTATCAATCCCCGCATCGCCCTGCACGATGCGATGCAGATCAAAGAGGAATCGCAGAACGCCTTCGACCTTGGAATTCTCGATCTGCTTACAAAGGCGAAGATCGAAACTTTTTACTGGCATATCATCGAAGAAATATCCGAATATTACAAGCTGAGTGCCGACGATCCTGATAATGACGATGTCATCCCTGAAGAAATTGCCGAACTTGCTCCGCACCTTGCCGATCAATATCTTTGTAATTTTTCCGTTTTTCAAAGTTTGCTCGATCATTGGGCATTGGGGCAAATATTCCCTATCCTTCCCATCCACCGGCTCAACGAACCACCTACTGTTCACGGTACACTCGTTGATATTACGTGTGACTCAGACGGCAAGATCAGCAAGTTCGCTGATATCCGGGACATTCGCAAAACGCTTCCGCTTCATCCCCTTATTCCGGGCGAGCCATATTTTATCGGCATATTCATGACAGGCGCGTACCAGGACATCATGGGGGATCTTCATAATCTATTCGGCAGAGTGAACGAAGCTCATATTTTCCTCGATCCCGATGAAGAAGCAGGATTTTATATCGAAGAGACCATTGAAGGAAACTCTATTGCGCAGGTTCTTGAATTCACCCAATACCATCCCAAAGAATTAGTGCGCAATCTTAAAGAACAAATTAACGAGGCGATCAAATCGGATCGGATCAAGCCGAATGAAGGTATGCGCCTCCTTGCAGAATATGAAAGAGGACTTTTAGATCATACGTATTTGACCTTCACTCAGCCAACAAACGGAAACCATACTACGCAGCTACAGCAAGCTGCTGTTCTTTCCGTAAACGGACACTGACGATCTTCGATACTCCATCCTCTTCCTGCGTGACTCCATACAGGGCATCGGCTGCAGCCATTGTTCGCTTATTATGCGTAACGACGATGAACTGAGTCTCTTTCGTAAACCGTTTGACAAGCTGGAGAAAACGGTCAATATTTGCATCGTCAAGCGGAGCATCAACTTCATCCAGGATACAAAACGGACTTGGCTTGACAAGATAAATCGCAAAGAGCAATGCAATTGCCGTCATCGTCTTTTCTCCGCCGGAAAGCGATTCGATACCATGAGGCTTCTTCCCGCGCGGACGAGCGATGATCTCGATCTGGGCTTCAAGCGGATCGCCATCCTCTAATTTTAATTCACATTCGTCGCCTTCAGTAAAGAGCGAACGGAAAATATCCTGGAAATAAATTCGTACTTGTTCGAACGTTTCAAGGAATTTCGTCGTAGCAGTCGTATTGATCTCTTCAATAGTTTCAAGTAATGTTGTCTANNGCTGTGCAGTTAAGAATTCCTGCCGCTGTTTTTCTCTGGTGAATTCTTCATATGCAAGCTGGTTGACATTACCAAGATTCCGAATCGATTGCTTTAATTGCTGAATTGCTTCCCGCGCCTCACCAAAACTAAACGGATCATCTTCGGCATATTCTCTTATTTCAAAACCTTCGATCTGGAATTCTTCTCCTGCACGAAGTAATATATTGGCGATCTTCGATTCGATCTCCTGAATTTTTAATTCGAGTTCGTGCGTAGCGCTTATTGTTTTTTCATGCTGCTGGCGCTGTTCACGCAATCCGTCACGATATTTCTGGGCAAGCGCCTGCTTTTCCTTTTTTTGATCTAACACCGTGCGATGCTGTGTCTCCGATACGCCGATCTCGGATTCAAGCGTTGCAAGCATCGTTTGAAGTTCGGCGATTTTTCCTTCGTTGGAATTTTTTTCCGCCACGAATCGCCGGCAATCGGCTTTCTTTTCTTCAAGCAATATTTTCCCCGCAGCGATCTCATGCTCAAGCCTATTGATCTCCGAACGTGTCCGGTCTAAAACCGATTGCGCCTCCGCTGCACTGACTTGTGCTTGAGTATAAGTTTCTGATGCAGAGGAAAGAGAACGTTCTGCGCTTTGCACTTCTGTCTGCGCTTGAACAAGACGCTGGTTTGCGTTTTGATATTTCTCCTCAAGCTCTTCGAGAGCCGGTACAATTTCCTCAAGATGAAGGGTTTGCTCGGCATGACGAACGGCAAGCTCCTGCTTTTCTTTGGCAATTGTCGTGAGTTGTTCCGTGGTTCGTTTTAATTCATACGAGAACTGCTCAAGCGATCTCTCGGCATTTCGGAAGACCTGCTGAGCCTGCTGCAATTGCTCTTCAAAATCTTTCAGTCCGATTTTTTCATACTCGGTGTTGGCTTCCTGAATTTCTTTATCGATGGCTTCAACATGTTCCTTCAGCGCATTCGCTTTTGTATTCAGCTCTGCGATCTGCTGCTGCTTGCCGATCAACGATCCTTCGGAATTCTTTTTCGAACCCCCGCGAAGAATACCGCTTCTGGTGACAACCTCTCCTTCGAGAGTAACGACTTTATCGATATGTGATCTGCTTTTCAAAAGATCAAACGCTTCAGGAAGTGTCGAAGCCGTAGCCGTTGCGCCGAGGAGGATAGTATAAAGATTCCGATAGTGAGAATCAAAGGTGGTTACACCGAGCGCCGATCCATCGCCGGTATTTGAATTCCGCGGTATTTCATCCAGACAGATGAACGTTGCCTTTCCTTTTTGCGAATGACGGAGAGATTCAATGGCATTCATTGCCTCGGCACGAGTATCGGCAATAAAATATTGCCCTGCTTCGCCAAGTGCATTTTCTATCGCCACCCGGTATTCCGGAGTGGTATTGATCGCATCGAGGACGGTCATCGGCCCGCCCGATTTAGACCATGCGTGATTCTTGATTAAAAACTCCGCCCCTTCACTTGTGCCAAGAGATCGCTCGACGAGGCTTGTCAGGAATTCTATCTTCGATAAATGGTGTCCGATCTCTTTTTGTATGCCGAAAGATTTGCTTTGTAGCCCGTCGATCATTGATTTCAGAGATTCGCGCCGCTGCTGCGCTTCGCGCCGGATTTGTTCGGAATCCGCCAGAACGCGCAAAGCATTCTCGTGCTCGATAGAAGAAGACGTTTCTTTTTTCTTTAAGTCGTCCCGATGTCCGGACAACCGCTCTTCTTCCGATGTGATCTGATCGGAACGCCGGGATAATTCTTCAAGCCGTGCCCGTGCCTGAGCTGCACCGGAAGATAATTCGTCACGCTCATCGAGCAAAGAGCTCACTTCCCTTTGAGCAGTTTGGAAACCGGAATGTTTTATGTCAAGGACCGAACGTGCAGTATTGTAAGTAGCGGAAGCAACTTCTTTCAGTTTTGTCTGAGATTCCGAATCCGCCTGCAATTTACTAACAATGCTCGAATGCTGATACAAAGTCTCAGCAAGTGTTTTGCCGTCGGTTTCTAAGCGCTCAATATCTTTTTGCGCAGCGTCAAATTGCGTTCCGAGTGAAATAATGCGTTCTTCAGTGCCGACTATCGTCTCGCGAAGCCTGCCGAAGGTTTCATTCTTTTCCTTTAATGTCCTCTCCGAAATCCGGAGCTGGTCTTCGATCTCCTGCTCTTCTTTGCTGATAAGATCGATCAGCGATTCGAATTTGGCAAGTTCGGAAGATAAATGCGAGCGGGTCTCTTCATGTTCCTTCAGGACATTACGAAGTGGGGCAAGATTCTTGTGCGCAAGGGAGAACTCCCTTTCCATCAGCTCGATCTCTGAAGTTCGAAGCGTAGCCGAAATAGCGTTATACCGTTCTGCCTTTTCTGCCTGACGCTCAAGCGAGCCTACATTCTTCGTTACTTCTTTAATGATCGAATCTATCTTTTCCAGATCGGCAGTAACCTGATCTAACCGGCGGAGCGCTTCTTTCCGGCGGGCTTTATATTTTGTCACCCCTGCAGCTTCTTCGAAAAGTTTGCGTCTTTCTTCGGTGCGGTCGCTTAAGATCGTCTCGATCATTTTCAGCTCGATCACCGAATACGCATTCGCACCCATTCCCGTATCCATGAAAAGCTCGACAATATCTTTCAGGCGGCATTGCGCTTTATTGAGAAGATACTCGGATTCGCCGGAACGGAAAAGTCGGCGGGTGATCGTGACCTCAGAATATTCGGTCGGAAGAATTCCTTTCGTGTTCTCGATCGTCAGAGAAACCTCGGACATGCCAAGCGGCTTGCGGGTTCGTGAGCCATTGAAGATCACATTCTCCATGACGTCCGAGCGCAGCGTTCCGGCTTTCTGCTCGCCAAGCGCCCAGCGGATCGCATCCACAACATTCGTCTTCCCGCAGCCATTGGGTCCGACAATAGAGGTCATTCCCGAATCGAACTTCAGAAGCGTCTTGTTGGCGAAAGACTTAAAACCGATTATTTCTAATTTGGAAAGATACATGTGTATGCTGAATTTCTATTTTCTGCTATTGAAATTCAACAACACCGGACTTCTCATTAGTGCTCCGGTTATCAACAAAATAGAAAAAATAATTAAGTTTGAACTATCGCCCAACCATCCTTTTCAGATCGAACGTCCAGGGCGTTACTGCTGCGCCGGTCTTTATGACTTTTACCGAACTGCTCCAGCCGGGAGCCGGACAGCTTACATTGATAATATATTCGCCGGCTGAAATGGTAGAAAGATCTACGGCAAATTGCTGCAAGCCTTCAACTGCCGGAGTTTCTTCGTGAAGACATATTTTACCTGAAGTGCTCACCACTTCCACTTGCATCTGCTGAGCAGAACAATTATCGAACGTTAATACCGTATGCTGATCGCAGGGATTCGGATATGCGAGAATATGTGAAGGAGATTCATCAACAGCTTTTCTTGCTGAGACAGAATTGGTCTTGTCAGGAATTTTATTTGAACCATGAACGATATAGATTGACCCAGTTGCAGAAGCGACGTCCAATCCAAATCCTGATTCTCCCATAATGATGTCCTGTAAATTATCATTATCGGCAACCAGCGTATCCACAAAGCTTTCAGCCCCTCCACCATTTGGAATCGGACCGATAAACATATCGACCTTATCATCTATAGCATCACCAAGGACATAAAAAAATTCATATCCATAAAATCCACCATCAAGTGAGCCCTCGATGTAAAGAACTCGATTGTTTGTGCCTGTCATGTGGCCACAATCGCGAATCCCTCCTAATGCGCCAAATCCCATATCGTGATACTTAGAATCATAATAATATGGTTCATGAAGAATGAATGCAGCACTATCGGAAGTCCACCTCCGAGAGCCGAAATCTTTCCCTCCTTTGAATATACGATATTCTTGAATTTCATTACTTCCGTAGATTGTATTGAAATAGGCAAATAGATCCTCAGAAGAATCGTCCGATACTTTCGATAGTGCCTTCATCACAAATTGGCTCCGTTGAAAATTGTACACCGATTGTGGATTTTCCCATTGGGCATATAGAGTGTCATACCTCAAAGCATTTACTACGTTCGCCATTGAAAACGGTCTCTCATTTTTATAATAAAAAATATTTCCATAATTATCGGAAGCAAGAAGATCATTTCTTCCTATCCCTCGAAAGTCGCCTTGGTTTTCCTTAAAGAGAAAAACTGCCGGCTCTTTATATCGGTTAAGAAATATTATACTATCCTGATTTGCAATTCTGCCCTGACTTCTCAACTGTTCCCCCCCCTTAAAATAGATTAGAAATATTGAATCTTGAATCGTATTAGTATTCCCTACAAAAACTGTAGAAATGATATCTTCAACGCTATCGGAGGAAATGTACGACGTGTAAGGAATCATTGGGCTATAATCATTATAAATCTTACCTTTAACCGATGACAATAAGATAGTGTATCTCGATGAATCATAATTTCCTTGATCGTCCTGCCAGTAGATTCGAGCAGGACTCGTACTTCTATCGTCATATAGGATGTCAGAATACTTTGGTGATCGGAAATGACCTCTTCGGATAATATAGCCTGGGTTGATATTGACATATCCAACTACGTTAAGCTTATGCAGATTGAACGAAGGTCCGGTTGTAAAAATAAAGTTAAATATGGAATCCGGATTAGAAGAAAGTCCGCATGACATCCTTCCGTAAGAAGAGTCAGGTGTTGATCCAATGTTTAACATGTTTGCACCTAAATATTGTAATTCCTGTGCTCCATAAATCGTATCGATCTCTCCCGGTACACCAATCTTCGGGAAGTAGCAATTCGGATCGAAGGCTGGTGATGTGACCTGCGAGTACACAGGGCTTAAAGCTAATAGCGAAAAGCTAAAAGGGAAAAGGATCAGGAATAATGGGATGAACAGGATTTTGTGAGATAGTCGCAGCCTCGCCGAGGATCGGTTAGAGCCAAAAGCTGTGGGTAATTTTCCTGTTTTCAAAAGATGAAGCATGATGATTACCTTTAAAAGACACTCCAGATGCCACAAAGTTACAATAGATCTACATTATATTTTGGGAAAAGATAATGACCTGCATAAATACGGCGAAATAGAGACGCATGCACTGTTTTAAGCAAAAAGAAAATTTCCTTAACTTCCTTCCGATTTTTTTCGTTTGTAGTTTTATGCTATTAGTAATTCCATCGATCACCATCAAAGGCGGAACGTGTGTGGGGCAGATCAGCTACCCTGCTGTTTCCCGCAATGAACTTTTATACCAAAAGCCTGAAGATCGGGCGCGTTTGCTTCGAAAAGAGAATGCCAAAGCATTGCATCTTGTCTTTGATGATGAAACTGCCTGGAATCCGGAGACTCTCGAACTGATCGAGCGGATACGGCTGGCAGTGGAC
>PLXB01000492.1 GCA_003151215.1 Ignavibacteriota bacterium | reverse complement strand
TGGGAGTGGATATCGCGCACGGCGGGGATGAAACCGTCTTCGCGTTCTTTGACGGCAATACACAGCTTCCCTTTTATACGATGCGCACGAAGGACCTCGTTGAAGTTGCCGAAAAGATCAGGCAATATCATAACGAAGGATGGAAGATCATTGCTATTGATGATACAGGAGTCGGCGCCGGTGTATCCGATATTCATANNCACTATCGCAAGATCGGCAATGCGCGGGCGGAAATTTACTTCAATCTCGATCACGAATTAAAAAAGAAAGAAATAAAATTGCTGAACGACCGCAAACTGCATCAGGAGCTGACGGCGATCAGGCTTCGCCCGGTAGCCGGAAACGATGCCTACTTCCTCGAAGCCAAAGAAGATCTGAAAAAGCGATTAGGCAGAAGCCCCGATAGAGCCGATGCCACAGCGCTTGCCAGGTATGGCCTGCGCCAACAAGGCAATCAGGAGCAGCAAAGATGGAAGCGGTATCTGATATGATTTTCGGCACTAAACTGCTCGACACAAACATTATTATATAAACAAACTCTAAGAAATGGGATCTATTCTATATGCATTTTGAAATACTAAAAGATTTAATTGAAAAAGACAATATACTGAGAAATCAACTCATAGAAAAGAAGCAACTTTTCTTAGGGTATAACCCTGAAATGGAAGCTCTGCAGTTAAGTAATGGAAAAAAACTTGAAGAACTAATTTCGCAATATGGATGGCCACTTTCAACACATATTGAAAAAGAAATTATAGATGCAGCATGGCTCATTGGTATGCATGCTATCTCTTTACCTTCATTGCAGAAGAAAATGCTTTCTCTTTTTAAGAATGATCATACTCTTTGTCTTCCTTTTCAATCTGCAATGCTCGAAGATAGAGTTCTGGTTTCTTCAGGAAAGAAACAAAAATTCGGTACTCAGCTCGACTGGGATGAAAATGGATTGCTTAACCCCTTTCCTATTGACAAACCTGAAACAGTTGATGAAAGAAGAAAGCAAGTTGGCTTAGATCCTTTAGAAATGACCATAGAACGGCTTCGCCGACGAGCAAATGCCGAAGGAGAAAAACCGCCGCAGGATTTGGGAGAACACACTGAACTCAGAGAAAGCTGGATGTTGCGAGTTGGATGGATTTCCAATCTATCTGAGATCGAGACTGCCTACGATAAGTATCGATAATTTTACGCACGCCAAAGCCTTGCGCCTACTATAATACTAACTGCTCCCGGACGAACTAAAGTCCGTCCACTGATCTCCTATTTCCAATTTTACATTTTTAATTTTACATTCAATATATGAACCTACATCTCGGAAAAATCAAGATCTCTATTAACAAAAAACCAATTCAGCGGCAGCCGGCTATTGAAGTTGCTTCAGGTATGCAGCTATCTCCGTGGCTTTTTAACCGCTATGATAATCCACGCGAAAATATTCTCTTTATCCGCGAAACTGTTTCGGCGGCGATGCATGCCAGAAGCGAGGCGATCGGCAAAGGAAGATTTCACGGGTACGAGTTGACAGCTAACAGCCGACAGCTGACAGTAGGGAAGCAAATGCTTGCGCACGACCATCCTCTTGAACAATTATTGCGCACGCCGAACCCGATCTTCGATCTTTCGGATATGCTCGAACTTTCAAGCCAGTGGCTCGATGCAACGGGTAATGCGATTTTTTTAAAAGTTCGCAACGGCTTCGGCGATGTTTCCGAACTGTGGTTATTGCCTGCGCTGAGTTTCATTATCGAAAAAGGCGCAGACCAGCTTCCGGCATATTATACATTCTTTCCGACAAATGCAAAAATTCCGGCATCGGATATTATTCATATCAAGCGCTCCGATATTCGCACGGCGCCGTTTTACGGGCACGGCTTGCTTTCTGATATTTTAGATACGGCGAAAACCGATTCGGCGCTCAGGCTTTATCAGCAGCGCTTTTTCGATAACGATTCCGTGCCGCGTGCCGTGCTGAAATTTCCGCAGGGCACAATTCTCACGCAGGAGCAGATGGATGAGATCCGCCGTACATGGGAAGATAAATACCAGGGCGCAGCAAGTTCATCGAAGCTTGCCATCCTTCCCGATGGCGGCGAGATCACAGCGATCACCGGCAATTCGAAAGAAATAGATTTCGGAAAAAGCCGCGCCATGCTTCGCGATGCGATCAGGGAAGCATTCAAAGTGCCGAAGATCGCGCTCGGCGATACCGATAATGTTAATTTCTCGAATGCCGAAACAAGCTACAATGTCTTCCTGCGCGATGTAGTAGATTATGCGCTGAATAAATTTTCGAGAGCGCTTACACGTCAGCTTGCAACGGAATTTGATACAAATCTCGTCATCGAGCATGATAACATCATCACCGAAACCGAAGAAAAATTGCAAGTGCGCCTGCAAGAGCTAAAGCAATCGCTGACGATAGATGAGCAAAGATCGATGCTCAGCCTTCCGCCGCTTGCAGCAGGAAAAGGAAATGTGTTTGTGGTCGGGAATGTGATCTATGATGGGAATTGGAAGAAGATCGGGATGGACGGATAGCGGAGAGACGGATAGACGTATAGCATTAGTTCTTACTATCCGTCTATACGTCGATCCGTCTACTTCACTCTAACCTAATACTCGATCTCGAGAGGTAATCCAATATTAAATAACAAACCTGCATTGAAGCGGAAATCCCTTGCAAAAGATTTATAATAATTTTCGCTTGAAAGATTTGCAAATCCTACGGTGTATCCGGTCTCAGCAAAAAAAGTAATGATATGTGTGAGATCGCGGGAATACCCAGCGCCGCCGACAATGCCAAAATTAGGCATCCCGGACTCAAAGGCTAATCCAACGACAGGTCCGGCGAAAATATATGCATGTGATCTGCCGGAGAAAAAATTATATTTAGCGGTAAGAGGAATTTCTNNTTCAAAAAAGGTGTTCGAACCGCCGCCATCGCCAAAAGTGCCGGTAGAAATTTGAGAAATAGCAGAATCAAACGTCTCGAAAGATCGACGGGCGGATATCGATCGCTGTTCGATGAATATTTGCATCCTGAGCGCAAACTGCTCCGAAAATCCGTAACCGGCTTCAATTCCGAAAAGATAATCAGGCTGCATTGAATAGCTTAAACCGGGCGTCGTATATGTTCTATGCTCACCGGCAACAAGAGATCCTGCATCGAAACCCAGGATCAATTTCTCCTGGGCAAAAGAACTCGCCGAAATACATAACGAGATCAAAAGAATATATTTTTTCATAGCTTCCTCCTGAAATAGTAACCTAAGGGTTTGTGAAATGATTCGCAATTGACTGAACCTTGATTTTATGAGATTAAAGAGATTTTGGGATAGGGATTTGACGTATAGACGGGAGACGAATAGACGTATAGGGTTCGTTTTTGTTATCTGACTATTCCTAATGCATCACGCCGCCGTTGTAATGAGCTTTAGCGAAAGAAAAAGGTTTTGGTCCAGCATCTGCCAAGTTTGCAAACCAGATCGCAATTGCGAGATCTGCAGCAGCCCCTATTCCAAGACCTATCCAACGACCCGGTGCGTTATGAGGCAAGACGAAAACATTCTGAAAATCACGATTGGTAAGGCTAAAACTTTTAGCCGAATCTCTGAAATTCAGCGTAGCTCGAATAGGTACTGAACTGGATTCAATGAGCATTTTCAATTTTGGTTCGGAAAGACTCTTCGGATATATTATGTGATCAAACTTTGTGAAAGGCAGCTTATCGTATCCAAAAAATATTCCCTCCGGGCAATAACCCCGAAATGGTGCCGAATATTTGATAACAGGTTCGTCATGGTAATGATACTCCATCCTAACAGTATCGCCAAACACCGGACTTGCCGGATGGGATGCTGCGTATTTGTT
This sequence comes from Ignavibacteriota bacterium, assembly GCA_003151215.1. The sequence goes on along the minus strand of PLXB01000492.1, from coordinate 5,706 downwards.
GTAGTCATTCCGGTAGCTATCCGACGGTTCATCGGAATAATCTTCGAACGTTGCAAAGCGGATCGACGAATCAGGATAATGAATGCATGCCCTTTGACCGGTATAAGAAGAAATATCGGTAAAAATTGCAACGGTGTCATGCGCGGCTCCATGATCGATCAATGAACCAATTCCATAGCCGAGCAATGAGCAACTTGAAAGCGCGGAAACAAGCAGCGCGCTTACAAATAACGGGATGAATTTTTTTTTCATAGTAAATTACGATTTTAAAAAATTTATTTTATGTATTGCATTTCAGGAGGTTCTTTATCAGGATAAGCAGAGATCGAGTGGAGAATTTCCCAGCTCTTTTGCGATCCAAGCGTGATTTCTAAATCAGAAGGGCTTGCGATGCTAATCAGCGCACCCACAACAGCTCCGATTCCAATTCCAATAATTATTTTAAGCCCTCTGACGATGTCATCACTACCGAAGATCGAATCAAAAATGCGGTTTGGTAAGAGCACACCCGTTGTTAATGCACCAAACCCTGCACCAAGAAGTATCGCTTCGGATGATGGTGAATTAAAACCACCTTTCCCTTCGCGGCCTATCCAGGCAATTGAGTCATTCCTCATCACCTGCGCATGAGAGAATGGAATGGGTTTTACATCATGCTCGCTCCAATCAAGAACGACGATAGCGGAATCACCGCGGACTGATAGCAGAGAATAATCTTTTTCATCTTCGTAAATCTTGTGAATGGTAATCTTGCTCGATTGATAATTATACGATGTGCTGCAACCAGTAAAAAGCGCAGATGACATAATAAAAAGTATGAAAAATATTTTCATGATCGTTATTTTATGTATTGCATTTCATCGGGTTCTTTATCAGGATAAAGCGAAATGGATCGAAGAAAAACTCTATCGGAATCGGAAGTAAGCAGAAGTTCTTTTGATGGAGGTATCGCATTTCCGATAAACGCACCGATTAATGCGCCGGCACCGGCTCCGATCACAATCATAACACTGTAGAAGGGGAGAGCGGAGGATCTGTTCGTACTTAAGCCGAAACCCTGAAACGTTTGTTCGAACCAGAGACCGAAAATGAGACCGCCGATTGCGCCACCGGCTGCGCCATACTCTGCGCCAATGCCGGTGTTTTCGCCGCCGCCGCCATGACCGCTGCGCGTTATCCTGGCTATAGAATCGCGTTTTATTAATTCGACGTGCGAGAAAGGAATCGGAGTAATGCTTGCTTCTGCCCAGTCCAAAACAGTTATTGCGCTATCGCCGCGAACCGAGAGCAGTCCGTAGTCGCTTTCGGCTCCGCTTACTTTGTGAACGGTGATCTTCTTCGAAGGATAATTATAGTTCGTGCTGCATCCGGTGAGGAGCGCAGTCGATAAAACGAAAAGTAAGAAAAATATTTTCATGGTAGGTTATTTTATATATTTCATTTCATCGGGTTCTTTATCGGGATAAAGCGCAATGGAACGAAGAAATTCTCTGTCTTCATTTGAGATCAGCAGGAAGCTCTTTGTCGGAGGTGATATACTGGCGGCTATAGCACCCACCAATGCGCCAGGCAATGAGAAAAGTGCACCGCCAAAAACCGGACCAAACAGATAATCAAATGCGTTGGCAGAAGAAGAAGGATGAGTTGCTGTGAAATAGAGCGTTATAATGGCTCCGGCAATGAAACCAACGCGCGCCCCGGTTGTCATAGCTTCGCCTGCTCCTTTTCCTTCACGCACAATTTTAGATATCGAATCTTTCTTTATTATTTCGGCATGCGAGAATGGAAGAGGAGTAACTTTAGATTCTGACCAATCCAAAACTACAACGGCGCTATCGCCACGAACCGAAAGCAGTCCATAGTCTTTTTTGACACCGTTTGTTTTATAGACGGTGATCTTTTTCGACGGATAATTATAGTCTGTACTGCAACCGGAGAGAAGCGCACTTGCTAAAAAGAAAAGTAAAAAAATAATGCTTTTTTTCATCGTCATTATTTTATGTATTGCATGATCTCCGGTTCTTTATCGGGATAGAGCGAGATCGATCGAAGAAAAACTCTATCGGAATCGGAAGCAAGCCGAAGTTCTTTTGACGGAGGATTTGATGCCGAAAATCGGCTGCCGATCACTCCGCCAATTACGGAGCCAAGAATGATCATGCCTCCGATTATCAACACCTTGCTGAATTGATAACCAAGGTCGTTCAAGGGAGCGATGATAACATCGGGAATATTTTTCGGCTGCGGAGGCGGACTTGGCGAAAGGAGTACACCGATACCGGTTCCTAAAGCAGCTCCGCAAAGGATGCCTAATCCGGCGTTCGAACCGCCGCCGATTCCATCGCGCACGATCCGGGCAATGGAATCCTTGCCGATCACTTCAGCATCGGAAAATGGCAAAGGCGTAACTTTCGCTTCAGCCCAATCCAAAACAACAATGGCCGTATCGCCGCGAACCGATAGCAATCCATACTCTTTTTCGATGCCGTTCGTTTTGCGAACTGTAATGTTTTTCGAAGGGTAATTATAATTTGTGCTGCATCCGCTAAGGAGCGCGCCTGATAAAAAGAGAAGTAAAAAAAATATTTTCATCGTCGTTATTTTATGTAGTGCATTTCATCCGGTTCTTTATCAGGATAGGCTGAGATCTGCCGAAGGAATTCGCGGTTCTTTTGAGAGCTAAGTGCCATTTCTTTACTTGGTGGAAACTGTGTGCTGATGCCGGCGCCAAGAAGAGTACAAAGTCCGATAAACTCCAAACCGAATATATTTCCTTGAGGACCTGAACCTAAATGGGTGCCATTATCTAAGACGGCAAGGATAAATCCGCTCAGAAAGACAGCAGGCAAAAAGAAAAGTAAGAAAAATATTTTCATCATACTTATTTTATATATTGCATGACTGCCGGTTCGCCGTACGGAAAAAGTGCAAGGGATTTCAGCGTTGTCCTGTCTTCGGGTGAAGATAATGAAAGATCAATTGGGATGGATAAAGCTTTTCCGATCAATGCGCCGGCAGCCCAGCCTAAGACAGGATACCCAACCCAGACAGGATCGGGTATCATAAGATCGACGAGCGGATTACCCGACCAATCTTTCGAACGGTCGAACGGACTGCCCTGTCTGATCGTGTAAGCGATCAGCAGTCCCGTCGCAAGTCCGGTAAGTCCGCCAATAATTGGATTCGCGCCGCCATGTGCTTTTCGGATGATCCGTTTAATAGAATCCTTTTTAAAAAGAACGGCACGAGTATAGGATATATTTTCAGGATGCTCCGCTTCTGCGGGATCAATAACGACGATCGCGCTATCGCCGCGTATCGAAAGCACTGCATATTCGGCGGCAACACTATCGGCATTATAGATGATGATATTTTTTGATGAATAATTATCGCCTGAGCTTGGTTCAGGTTCGTGAAAAATAGAACGGGCTATGTATGAACTGCTGCATCCCGTAAAGAGCGCAGAAGATAGAAGGAAAAGTAAATAAAATGTTTTCATATCCGTTGTGAAAGTAACGGATACAAAACTATGATTTCAAAAAGAGGGAATTGTCACGGAAATGTCAAAACATTGTCTGAACCTTGATTTTAGGAGATTTTTGGGATTAAGAGAGATTGGGGATTAGACGTATAGACGGATAGTCGTATAGCCTTCGTCCCCAACTATACGTCCATACGTCTAACCGTCTATCCGTCTACTTCACGTATTGCATGATCTCCGGCTCAACAGGAAAGACCGATTCATTGCGCAGACGCCTCCGATCCGAATCCAGCCAAAGGAAAAAAGCATCTTCTTTGAAGCTTTCGATCAGATTTTTGATGATGCTCAGGTTATAGCCGATCACGCCGCCGAGAACAATATGATAAATTTTATCATCGCAGTTGCAGGCCTTCAGCGCCCAGCCGACTCCGGCGCCGAACAGCGCAAGAGGTATGCGCGCCAGGAAACTTTCCGAGCGATGCAGAATGACACGGCTGATCGCACGAACAGGAATGACGATGCAATGCGTGAAGGCAATACCCTTGCCAAGCTCTTCATAGGTCGGCAGCACAACAACGGAAGTATCGCGCACGCTGACGATGATCCAATCGGATTTCGTATGATTCTGCATTTCGATCGTCACCGTAGGTTTCGCCGAGCAGCTTTGCAGAAATAGCGCAAGTAACAAGAGTGGGATATACTTCACAGTACGAAAATACGGAGAGAGGGGCGGGCGTGTGGGGGTATGGGCGTTTGGGCGTATGGGAAAAGCAATTTACATGTCATTCCGAACACATTCGCTTCGCTCAGTGCAGGCTCCGATTTTTTACACGCAGTGTAAAAAACGATGTGAGGAATCCCCTGAGGATTATCAGACTCTTTTCATAATAAACGAATTCGCTTTATTTATTCGCCGCCGAATAATATTCCAAAGTATATCCGTAGAATTCGTGTATATCCTTTATATAAATGTTCTCCGGGGAATACAAACGCATATTGGGGGATAACATTTTTAAGGCCATAGGCATAACTGGCCTGACAAAACAGATCGGTAGTTCTTGACAATGGATGAGAAATTCCTATACCGCCGCAGATCCCATAGTTCGATTCATTATCGTATAATAAATCCCGGTACTCGGCTGTGAGCAGACTAACCGTCGGACCTGCAAACGCATATACTTTCCACTCACCGTGAGTAATCGGTACGTTGAAGAGCAGCGGAATTTCAACAGAACTTTGATCGAAAATAATTTGTCCGCTATACGAAAAATGATTCCAGTCAAAATATCCGAACTCAATACCGCCAATCGGATACACGATTCTGTTCGATGAAGAGTATGAGCCATCGGTCAGGTCGTGCCGGTAAAGATTCCAGAAATTGATACCCGCATTGAAACCATACATAAATCTTCCCTGCGCTAAACCGCAGGAAGGCAAGAGCGCTAAAAACAGAAGGAGGGAAATTATAATGAATTTCATGCTAAAAGAACGAAGATGAGGTGCAGAAGTTTCGGGCATTTATTCGTACCTATTTTTCTTCGCCGAATAAAATGCCGAAATATATTCGAAAATCGACGCATTTTATTCTTTACCAAAAAGCAATCCAAAATTGATGCGAATATCGCGAGAATACTCTTTATAGTGTTCAGCATCACTAAAAATAGGACCAGAGACATCTGCAAGACCATAGGCATACCCTGCCTGAAAAAAGAGATCGATATTTTTTGAAAACGAATGTAAAAATCCTATGCCGCCATAAATTCCGAAATCGTAATTAGCATCCGGATAAGTATCAATTAATAGACCGATTGTCGGACCTGCAAAAACATATAATTTCCATTCACCGTTAATTACAGGCATTTTAATGACAACCGGAATTTCAATATAATTTATAAGATGTTTTTCTCCATTGAAATAACCCGGCTTTTGAAAGCTTTTTTGATCAAAGAGTATTTGCGCACTATAAGAAAAGTGATCCCAGTTATAATACCCGATCTCAAGACCTGCAAGTGCACCAATATTTCTTCCGGTTGAATAAGAAGAAAAACCATCGCTCGAAGGGACTTCATATCGTGAACCAAGATTGATACCGCAGGTGAAACCGTACATAAACCTTCCCTGCGCTAAACCGCATAGCGGAGAGAATGCTAAAATGAGAAGGAGAGAAAATTTGATGAATTTCACACTAAAAGAACGAGGATGAGGTGCAGAAGTTTCGGGCATTT
>PLXB01000469.1 GCA_003151215.1 Ignavibacteriota bacterium | reverse complement strand
CGGTCGTTTTCCAAACTCCTCCCTGGTCATCAAAAGCATAAACCACTTCGCCGCGACAACCGGTAACTGCAAAACGAGTATCGCGCTGGTTCGAAGGGCCGCCCACATTGATCCAACTCTGACCGAGATCGTCTGATCTGAAAAGACCGGCGTTCGTGCTAAGATCACTTTGTACATATACTGTGCTGCCTCCTCCGGCAATATGTCCCGTAAATGATGGTGAGTTCGGGAATACAAAATGCGGCGACCAATTCACCCCGCCATTCTGAGACCGGAAAACTGTTTGTCCGGGAGCTGCTTGAAAGCCTTCGGGCATCGTGAGAAACGTTTTTGTCCCTTTTACGCCGTAAACAGACCAGGACTCAGGAATATCATCACCCGGATTCCATGTTAATCCACCATCCCCGGTATACCAAGCCGGACTTTGATTACCAAAATTAGGAGGGCCCATCGTAACAACGCCTGTGAGATCATCAGTAAAATCAATCCCATTACTTCTGTCTGCATTCCCGGTACTAAATATCGAAGAGAAATTAACACCATCGTCTAATGAAACACCTCCCAAATTGTTATTGAACCAGACAGTTCTGATAAGTGCTTTACTGGTTGCATATACACAATTTGTTGTTGCAGAATTTCCATGTGAATTATCAAACCAAGTATTTCCGCCGTCAGTAGTTTTCCATATGGAATAATGAGTCACATTACTGGTTTCAGAGATCGATGCATAACCGATATTCTGATCTTTCATAAAAATATCAGTAACTGCGCCCGTAGCATTCGGCACATTACTAACTGTCCATGTTTTTCCGCCATCTATTGTTTTACGTATTTGTGCAGTGGTTATTCTCGTACTACGATTACTTCCGAAACCCACCAACCCACTTAGCCCATCCCAAAAAAAACCACACGCAGCAACTTCATTACGAAATTGCCCGACTATACTCCAGCCGCAAATCGCTCGCTGTGAACTGCAGCAAAAGATTAGTACGACGAGTAAACAATATTTTACCGATGACTTCATTTCCTCATAGACACTCAAAAGAGTAAAATGTTTCAAAGTCCGAATAGTTACAAAAATAACGAGGTATGATGTAACATTGGCATGGAAATTGGGTTATTAGGTAGAAATGAATGCTTTTCACTGCGATGGATTATCCATTTCGACCTTGATCGAATCTTGCATGATAGCTTGCCCGTATCGCATTTTATGATTCTCTAAGATAAATCGGTTATATATTTGCAATTGGTGACTTTGCGTAAGTTTCTGATTTTGTGCTTTTTACTGCTTTTTGGAGCAGCGCCTCTTTATGCCCAAAAATCCACTGAAATCGAAAGAAGGCGTGAAGCTTCTAAGCGCCCGACTGCCTCAGGACTGAAGTCAGTTAAAGGAGATCTGCTTTTTGAGATCAAGAATGTCGATATTACTCATTTCCCTGAGATGAGCGTGATCTTCAGCGCCGTCAATAACCGCAATGTCTTTGTCAAAACACTAAAAAAGGAAGATATACTTGTTCTGGAAAATGGTATCCAGCGTCCGATCATTTCCCTGAACCTGATCAGTTCATCGAACCGTGTACCTGTTGATATCGTCTTCGTTATCGATCAGACAGCATCCATGCGGGATATTATCGGTCCAATAAAAAATAATGTACAGCATTTTGCCGAACAGATCCGTGCGCGTGGTTTTGATTACAGGCTCGGAATGATAACTTTTTCCGATACTGTTGAGAAGATCAGCCCCGGACTTACCGATGATGTGGCAACATTTGAAAAATGGGTCGGAGACATAGATGCAGTAGGAGGAGGCGATATTAAAGAAAATGCGCTGGAAGGGTTACGGGCCGTTACCAGAATGCCTTTGCGGCCGATTGCAATTCGCCTTGCTATTATCATTTCGGATGCCGAATATCATCAGAAGGGCGAGCATGGGGATGGTACAACGGATTTTACAACCCAAACAATGGGCGATTATCTTTATGAGCGCGAAGTGCGGCTTATTACCGTCTCAGTCCCTGAAAATACCGGATATCAGCAAATGGCACAGCTCACTGAAGGCGCAAGTTTTGATCTCGGGCAATCCTTCGACACTATCCTTACAGGTGTTGCAGCAAATATTACGAGCCTTTATGCCTTGCGATATATCTCACAATCGACTCTTGCTCCTGATTCGGTACGGATCGATATTCTCCGCTCCGAGGATCGATCTCCGATCGCAAGCCGCAAACTTATTGCCCTGGAAGAAGGCAAACGCTTTGTCTTCGAAGATCTTCTTTTCCAGCCAAGTCAAACTTCCTTAGCTTCCGAATTCGTCCCGGAGCTTGAGCGCGTCGTACGGCTGCTCCATGTGAAGCCCAGTATGACGCTGCGTATTGAAGGACATGCCGATGCAAGCGGAATTCATGAAAAGAATCAGGAGCTATCTAACCAAAGAGCGGAAGCAGTAAAACGGTATCTCATCCAATCAGGCATCGAAGCAAGCCGTCTGCAAACGCAGGGTTACGGTGATACCCGTCCGATTGCGGATAATTCAACTGAAGAAGGCAGACGCTTAAACCGACGGATCGAATTTGTTATTCTTACAAAATGATATCGAAATAGTGTGTCATTCCGGGAAGCTATGCAAAAATCCGATCATATTTCAAATATAATTTCTCCGGAATTAGTGGTTGATGCATACCGACAAGGGTATTTTCCGATGGCGCATGGTAAAAACGGACCGATACAATTTTTTTATTACGAACCACGAGGCATCCTTCCTCTTGACGATAGTTTCATAGTCCGCCGGTCATTACATCAAATAATAAAAAAGAAGAAATTCGAAATTCGCATTGATATGGCATTCGAAGAAGTGATCCGTGCCTGTGCAAGACATAAAGAACTTCCTGATCAAGGTATCTGGCTTTCCGAAGAAATGATTGCGATATATTCTGAACTTCACAAAATGGGAATTGCTCATTCCGTCGAAGCATGGAGCAATTCGGAAAATGGAGCTACACTCCAAGGCGGTCTATACGGATTAGCTCTCGGAAGCGCATTCTGTGGCGAATCGATGTTCAGTTACGCTCCGTTCGCCTCGCAAGTAGCTCTGGTTGCCTTAGTAGAGCATCTTCGCATACAGGGATTTACCCTGCTCGACGCCCAAATGGAAAGCGAGCATTTGCATCAGTTCGGAATGAAGACCGTGAGCCAGGAAGAGTACCTTGAGTTATTGCATGAAGCGAGGGATAAACATTGCTTTTGGAACTGATTGCATAAATATCCGTTTTCACCAACTCCAAAAAACCTGACTTTTTTTTATTTTCACATGAAACTATTTCGATCATTAGGTGTCTTTACCATACATTAAACGATGCACTAATGCCCTAATCACCCCGAAAGATGGGTATGGTGCTATTTCCAAGTTGATAAATTCATTAGAGAAAAAAAATATGAAGTATTTGAAAAATATAGCCTTAGCGATTCTATTCGGGGCCATTCTTTCGGTTTCTGCCTATGCCGATGGCAAGCCAAATAGCGGCTTTCTCGGCGGCAGACCGGGAAATAGCGTTTATGGTCTTAGTGACTCATGCTGGAAAGTCTTTTTGTCACAAATTTCAGCATCCGATGCTTCTAAGATCGCAGCCGATCAGACTACTATTACCGATAACCAGACACAGATTGATACGCTCAATAGCCAGATCATTGCTTTGCTCAAAAATGCAACCGGCAGGCGGGATTCAACCTCTCGCGCAAAGATCGCCGTTCTCGAAGTTCAGATCGATGCATTGCTGAAAGCAAACGGTGCTGCACAAATGGATATTGATTCCATTATTAAGACTAATAGTTCTGTATTTCAGACTATCGCGGAGAATTGCGGCAGACCTCATAAAAACGATCCTGATACGACAAAAGGACCCGGAAACGGCAATCCTAATCCTTCGGATAAATTTAGCAGAGGTCATTTCGGTCTAAGTGATTCGTGCTGGAATATTTTCCTGACCCAAATCTCTACTACCGATGCGACACAGCTTGCAGCAGATCAATCTACAATCACTGCTGACCAGCAGCAGATCGATTCGCTTCTAAAGCAGATCAGATCGATCAAGGGCAGTTTGAAAGATTCGACTGTACGGGCACAGTATAACGCACTATTAGCTCAGATCAATGCTATAGTCAAAACAAGCGAGAATGCCGAGAAGGACTATGCTTCTATTATCAAAAAGTATGACACTATTCTCCAAAGCATTCGCCAGGATTGTGGCAGAAAAACGACACATAAAGGAAGCGTTGGCGATCCGACAACCGGTTTGACAGTAACTGACATCGTACCGAATCCCGCAACAGTCGGAAGTACGGCAAGTCTTACTATCACGCTTACTGCAGATGCACAGGTCACCATTTCGATTGCGAACGCAATTGCACAAGGACCTCCGGCAAAGGTTCTCTATAACGGCACGCTCAATGCCGGGACGCACACTCAAACACTTGACCTTTCAGGATTAGGAACAGGAGTTTACCTGGTATATGTCCAGTCGGGGAATGCCATGGTTGTGAAGAAATTTGTGATCCAATAAGATGTAGAGATGTTTTCATGATGAAAAGGCGAGTCTTGCGACTCGCCTTTTTTTATTTAATACAAGTAAGATTTCATTTTACTTTCTCGGCATATAATTTCTCGCATAGATCCGAAAGATCCTCACAGCCTTTCTTTGTTAATATTTTTTCGATATTTCTTGTGAATTCGATAATATGAGGGGCAACTTTATCGACAAGAACAATACCTTTAGGAGTGATCATAGTAAGCGATTCGCGCCTGTCTTCTTTCCCTCGCTTCCTGGTGATTAATCCTTGTTCGAGAAGTCGGTCAATAATGCGGGTAACATCAGGGAATTGCTCAAGGACTCTTGAGGCAATCTCGGAACGAGGATGCCCTCCCGGATACACTCCCTTAAGTATGCGCAGCACATTATATTGCCGCCTGGTCAAACCAAACTCATTGATAAGCGCTTCCATATCGCTTTCGACAAAGCGCGAGGCAACAAATAAGTTTAGCATTGCATCCAGTCCCGGCTCCATCGGAACTGACTGCTTTATCCATGTTCGTAATATTTTTCCCATGCAGATGTATAACTGATTGTTCTAACACGCTTTAATAAAGGATTTCGTTCCAATATTGCACTATTATAAAATAAAGGAGAGCATCCGTGTGGCATTTATTTCATATGCATTCGGAAAATATTCAGGCAGGCAATAGGACTATCAATTGTATGAATCCTGTAATGAGCACATGAGAAAATTATAAACTATTTTCATGCATTCAACAAACCTTTTCCACTCCAGAAGCATTAAAGAGATACATGCAATCAGGAAAAAGATCTATCGCCAGAAAGATCATCTATATTCTCGGCAGCCTTTTTATTCTCATAGCGATTTCCATTTGGATCTTCTTCACGTATTATTTCGAAGACTCCCTGAATGATTTCTTGAAGCCGAAATTGCAGGAAATGGTTCGTGCTGCCAGCGGCGGGGATTATCGTCTTACCATTTGAAGAATAACACATAATGGAAATGAGCTTTATTGTACGAATTTCATACTTCAGAGAGTGCAATATGATAGCTTGGATGCAGGTTTTACATTGCTTCGGCTGACCGACGATACTGTGAGTTTGCATGGTTTGCATGTATTGGATCTTTTGCGCGGAAAAGGGGCATTCATGAAGAGCCTTGAAATGCACGAGCCGAAAATATACGTTACCGAAATTCCTGAATGGCATGGCGGCGGCAAAAAGGATGCAGTCCAATTTATGCTTCCCGATAAACTGCCTGTCATTGCTTTCGATAGTATCATTATTACAGATATGTTGCTTTCTCTTCCGGATAAATATCTCCCTTCAGGACAGGATTCTTTTATTCGCGGAGCATCTGCGCATCTTGCCGGCTTCCATCTTGATAGTGCCGCTATCGTCGCCGAACCGTTGCTCTATTCTAAACACGCCGATCTGGAAATACCGAAGCTGCGCTTCGATGTCGAAGAAGGTGTTTATGAAGTGGATGCAGGACCGATTCATGCCAGCCTTATCGATTCGCTTATCACGATCGATACTGTTAGCTTTACCTCTAACTATTCCGAAGAAGATTTTTCGGTACGCGAAAAATATCCCCGCGGCAAAATGAATATCCATTGCACAGATATTCAGGTGCAGGGTTTCGACCTCGAAAAATTTATGCAAAGAAAACATCTTGTATTACATAAATGTACTGCATCAACATGGTCGGTCGATTATTATTGCGATAAGCGCAAACCACCAAATCCGCATCCGTCACCGGCTATCATGCCTAATGATGTGGCTCGCGAATTTCATTTACCTGTCAATATTGACTCGCTCATACTTGACAATGGAAGGATCCGAATTCGTGAGCGTGCTCCGGAAAGCATACAAACGGGGCTCATCACCTTTGACCATGTACGTATAGATGCTTATCCGTACAGCACTGATTCATCATGCGGCAACTGCGGCAAGGCGACTACAATATCTGTATCCGCTCTATTTCTTGGCGAAGCTCCGATCACAGCACTAGCGTCATGTGAACTTCAGCATCCCGGCCTCGATCTGGAGATCGAAGCATCCGTTGGCAAATTCTCCGCAAAACGTCTCAATAGCTTTCTTATTCCGAATGAAAGAAAAGAAGTGACCGATGGCACGATTGAAAGCGGAAATCTCAAAATGAACATTCACAATGGCATTGCAAGAACAACTGTTACGCCGCATTATAAAGACCTTTCGATGAAGATCCTCCCAAAAGAAGCCGGCGCTACGCGCGGGCTGCTCGAAGGGATAAAGACATTTGTTGCAAATACCTTCGTTCTCCGTTCGAATAATATCGGTCCTTCTGCAATATCCGGCACCACGACATACCGCCGTCAAAACAGTGAAGAGTTTTTACAATTTATTTGGATCGCACTTCGGAAATCATTAGGGAAAGTGATCGGAGGATTCAATTAAAGATCAGTATCAATATTCGATTAATTAATCTCTTTCTCCCAACTCCCCTTCTGTGTCTTATTTTTCAATGATCACCGGAAATCCGGGATTTATGCCTGACACTCTGATAAAATAAATTCCAGATGAAAGATAATCCAAATTGAGAGTAATATTTTTAGTCAACTCAATATATCGGGAATACCTTTCGACGCCTAATTTGTCAACAACTGAAATACGGGCAAATCCGAGAGGTGAAGAAGTCGCAATTGTCAGATTTCCGGAGCTTGGATTTGGAATAACAGAGAGTTGAGGAGTTTTGCCATTGCGCAGAAACTGTGCCAGTGCCTGAGTACTGCATCCTGCCGACGAACATACATCAACTCCTCCGGAATTAGGTAATACGCCAAGGCATGTTGTTGTGCCGGGCATTCCGCGGAGTGAGTCTAAAGTAATATGTATGCAGTTCGAATCAAGTGGATAAAACGAAAATCGTGCAAATAATACCGTATCACGTTCGCTATTATACGATATCGTCGCTGAGTTCGGATTCGGATTTCCTATTGTAAGGTCGGAATTCAAAGTGTCGAAAACTCCATGATAAATTAAGGATCCATGATCATAATGAATCGTAAACTGCGCATCGACCGGATCTCCGGTATGAAGTAAAACAATCGGAATAATAACATCACCTCCGATAGTATCTGTCGTAACATTAAATAATTTAGTCTGATCGATTCCGATAGTTGACATCGGCTTGATAAAAGGAGCGAGGGGAATATCCCATGACGAACCTGCTGCAGAGACCAGATGAACCGAAGCTGAAAGCAGACCCGATGCCCGGGAAGTACAATTAATGACAAGTATTGAATCTGCCGGGAGAGTAAATATTTGTTTACCTACAATGGTAAACGACGCAGAATCCGTTCCGGTTATTGAAACAGAAATTATATTAAGACTGCATAATGCCCTGAGTAATACAGAATCGATCTGACTTGAACAAGGCGGCAAAGAATCGTTAACAAATAGTGCCAGCGGCTGAATTTGCAACAGAGGGTCAGGCGCAAAAAGACTGATCGGAATATCCCACGTTCTGCCATCACTTGCAACTATATGGAGCGTTGCTTTCAGTTGACCGGAGTGCTGAGGGATACAAAGTACTTTCACAAGCGAATCAGCAGGCAATACTGCGGAATTTTTTCCCGTTAGAAAAAATGAAGATGCATCCGGTCCGTTGATAGAAATACTTGAGAGATCGAGCGAACACGGAGATGAAAGAATCAGCTGAGTGCTATCAGCCGAACACGCGCTGATGGTATCGCCGGAAAAAATGATCCCTTGTGAAAGAGACAACGGGGCAAGAGATACAGTGACGCTAAGATCAACAGTTGCAGTAGTTCCGTTGGCGTAAGTAACCATTAATCGCGCATCCGTTTTCCCGCTTTTGTCCGGTGTAAATCGTATGTGGACACTATCGGGATAAACAGTCGGTTTTGAAAGACTGCCGATGATAGCATATTCGGATGTATCGAGGCCAAGAAGTTCAACAGAACTAATATCAAGTTTCCCGCATGACAAATTTGAGAATAGTATCGTTGCAAGAGCAGAAGTATCGCATGGGGCAATAGTCAACTGCTGAAAAAACTTTTCGCCAGAAATTACTGTCGTCCCTACACTGCCCGATACCGGATCGGTAGCCCAAATGGAGCCGAGCGTATCAATTACGAAAAGTAAACTGTCATCAACGGCCGTAATTGCCCGTGAATCAGCTGACATCGGCGGTCCGCCAATGATATTCCAGGTCAACCCCTTATCCCCTGAACGAAGAACGCCGTTTGTGGTTGTCCCGGTACAATAATCGTGGCACCCTGTCGCTCCATCCCCGCTAAGATCGGCATAATTGCCGAGATTGTGGCTATAGACACTGTTCCAGGTAACTCCATTATCGGTCGTCAAAAAAAGATTTGAATTACCTCCGATTCGAGAAAATAAATTTTCATTAATTGCAACGAATCGGTTCGGGTCAGACTGATCGGCAATGAAACTGTAATCATCTCCATTTCCCAGAAGAGTTGTTTTTATCCAGGTTTTGCCATGATCAACACTGGAAAAAAGCCAGGCAGTACTTCCGTCTTTTGCCCCACTTATGCGAAGTGAGCCGTCGGCTGCATGCCGGACACTGGCGATAAAATCGATCGGAAGTGTATTGAGAATCGGAGATCCGCCAAGATTTATCTCAAGAGCAGAGGTTTGAGGAATTATCGCCGTGAGCAGACTTGCCGAGCCATCAAAAATAAGAGAAAGAGTGAGAGAATTGAAGTTGATCGTTTGCCAACTCTTCCCCTGATCATTGGTAAGATAGAGACCGGTCTTTGCAGAAAATGCGAATGTCTGGTCGTCATAAATCGCTATATCCGTCACATAATCTGTTCCCTGTAAAGGACTGGTAAGTTTAGTCCACGTTGCTCCGTAATCGAGGGATAATACCATATTCCCCCATCCGGCAACGACAATTTTTCCGTTGGTGGCAATAGCTCCGTATTCAGCAGCCCAGCCTGGACCATTTCGGCCGGTCTTTAATATATTCGGAGCAACTTCTTTCCATTTCATTACTTGGGAATATAAAGGTTTCTCCGCTATTAAAAGCGTCAGGACAGTTAAACAACTTATGAGTAACTTCATCATGAAGGGCGCCGATATACTATACTTGAATTCATCCGATCGTTTCCTATTTTATACCGATGGAGCATTTATTAGAAAATCGGGATCAAAAAAAAATCCCGATTGCACTATAGTGTATTTCCATATCGTAAAAACACCTGCGAGAAGATAAAGTTACAGAGTTTCNNAACTATCACAACCCGCTTTGTGTCAGGAAGTCCGCCCTCGGCGCTTATCCGAAAATAATAATCGCCGGAAGGGCATCCGGAAAGATCAATTCGTACAATATTACCATTGGTTACCCCACTTTTTTGCACCATCCCAAGAACATCGAAAAGCTGGTAATGAAGAAGCGAACCATTATTTTCTATATGCACTTGCACGGAATTTCCGGCAGGATTTGGGATGATGCTTGTGATGTCATAGGCGGTACCAAACTTCATAAAATTTGAAAGTGTCTGAGTGCCGCAGCCGGTGAGCGTGAAATGCACAATGTTACTATCAGCCAGTGTGCTCAAGCATCCCGATGAATGCGTTGCGCCGGTGAGCGCAATATCCGTTTCGAGAGTATCGGTAACATACGCAACACAGCATAGCTTGCCAAGTTCCGTTTCGCCTGTGAACGTAAAACTTGGATCGAAATGAAGTGTAACCGTCGCAGTTGTTTTTGTTGTCCGCACAGGATCGGCTGTTACGCCACTTATGGGAATGAAAGTGATGGGATTAAGGAGATCGGTGTTGAGGGAGTAGGAAAGTGTGACAGTTATAGCACCAGGTTGCACATATGATTTGGTGCTATTCATATAGATCGGAATTACCATTGTGTCAGCATCATTTGAAGATAGAGGAATAGGTTTTAAAAAGCAGTGTATGCTTGAAAATGAAGGTGAAGGAAAAATTGTAAAATCGAAACTTGTATCGATTGGCTCAAATTCATCATTCTCGAAATGCGAATGAAATGTATAGATACCAGGACCTGATCTAAAAGGAAATATTTTTACTAGGACGGTATCAGGTAAATCATCGCAAGCCAAGTGATGTTTCCAGACGGAAGAGAATTCATCTGATTCTAATCCGGAAATAGCAAAATTTTTAAGAAGCGAGTAATTACATGAAAGATTTTGATAAATAATTTGTAGGTTCGAAGTATCACATGCAGAATTGAGCGCAGACATTTGATTAAATGAAATATTTGATTTGAACATCGTCGCTGATAAAGTGCCGTCGCCGCCGGTAGTGGTTTTCCAAAGATTGCCGTGACAGGAAGTGTCAAAACCCCGACTATATGGTGTGTCGCATGGGAAATCTCCTGCATAAAGAATTGCACCGCCACCTTTAACTGAAATATTCTGAAAATCGTCATCATCAATTTCAGTAAATCTTGGAGAATCTATGAATTGCCAATTTCTTCCTCTGTCCGAGGAACGAAATAAACCAGGTTTCTCAAAATCTGGGTCTCCGTCACTAGCGTCGCAAACATATTGCACACAATTATTGCCCATTATCCATGCCCCAATTTGAGAGGGTTTAAAAAGTGTATCCCATGTTTTTCCAAAATCAGTAGTATGTAACAAATAATAGTTGTCGCTATTAGGGTCGAATGGGTACAGCACAATTATTACAGTGCGAAACAAATCGTTACAATGAGGCAAAGAAAATAAACCCTGTGTCCATGTTTTTCCGCTATCATCCATTTTATTAAAACCCCATGTTCTGCCATTGTTTGTAGAGTAAGCAAGATTCATAGTGCCGGAAGAATCAATGAACCCTGCGAACAAAGTGCTATCTTTATTACCGCAGATATATGGAAGAGGGAGCCAAGGCCCACCAAATGTTAGGTAATATGGTTTCTTTTGAAACAATGTATCCCATTTCAGACCCTTATTTTCTGTAACAATTAAAGGACCCCAATCCCTCGATCCTGTTCTATAGTTTCCGTTCATAAATGCAAAAATTTTATTGCCAAAAGCATAGACCGAAGAAAAACTTGGTATCACCCCCTCACTTTCCTTATTAGTGCAAATTTTTTTCCAAGTTTTTCCTGTATCTTCAGTTTCATATACTCCATCAGGGGCAGCAATATATCCTTGATTGATACTTGTAAAATAAATTTGGCGAACAAAAAGATTTCCATGATTGAAGAATGATACTGGAGTCCAATTTATTCCACCGTCAATTGTTTTAAATAGCCCTGCAGTTCCAGTCAAGAAGGAATCCTGGGGGTCATAGTAGAAGCGACTCTGGGCATCAAAAATAAATCCTATGTTTGCATTGAGAAAGTATGGTTCAACTGACACAAATCGTGCAGGTAAAGGCAACTTAGACCAAAATTGAGCCTTCACATCTATCACCATTGCGAAAAGCAAAGTGGAGAAAAGAAGCAATAATGTTAACTTTCGTTTCATTGACAGTACAACGCTTAAGAGTAGGCGAAGTTACACATACGCCTCTTCCCCATGCAGCGACATATCGACTCCGCGTTCTTCCTCGCTTTGTTCTACTTTTACAGGGGTGATCATATTGATCACCTTCAGCATTCCGTAGGTGAAACAGAAGGCATAGATCGCTGCGCCGATGGTTACGCCGAGTTGGATCAGGAAGAAACTTGAGTTGCCTAATATAAGTCCGTTTACTCCGGCGGAATTCACTGCCGAATCTGCAAAGACTCCGAGCAGGATCACTCCAAGGCAGCCGCCGACTCCGTGTACTCCCCAGACATCAAGAGCATCGTCCCAGCCGCGTTTATTTTTTAATTGCACTGCGAAGTAGCAGATAAGTCCTGCGGCAATGCCGATGATGACAGCGCTTGTTGTTGTTACATATCCGGCAGCAGGAGTGATCGTTGCAAGACCGGCAACTGCTCCGGTCAGAAGCCCGAGGAATTTCGGTTTGCGCGAAGCGCGCCATTCCATCACAAGCCATGTCATTCCGGCAAACGATGCGGCAATATCGGTATTCAAAAATGCAAGAGCCGTCACTCCATCAACTTTGAATTGCGATCCGGCATTGAAGCCGTACCATCCGAACCAAAGCAATCCGGTTCCAAGCGCAACGAGTGGAATTGAATGCGGGCCTTTGTCTATAACTTTTCTGCGTCCTACAAAAAGCACGGACGCCAATGCCGCCATGCCAGCGATATTATGCACGACAATTCCGCCGGCGAAATCGAGGACGCCCCACTTGGCGAGAATTCCGCCGCCCCACACCATGTGAACGAACGGGAAATAAACGAAGATCAGCCACGCTGTCAGGAAAAGAAAATATGCCTTAAAAGTTACGCGATTCGCGAACGCCCCGGTGATGAGCGCCGGAGTGATGATCGCGAACA
>PLXB01000142.1 GCA_003151215.1 Ignavibacteriota bacterium | reverse complement strand
ACGTTGATTTTCCACAGCCGGAAGGTCCGATAAATGCCGTTACTTGCTTTGAAGCAATTTCAAGCGTAAGATCGGTGATCGCCGGCTTGGCGCCGTAATAGATGTCAAGTCCTTTAGTGGAAACCTTCGTTTTCCAGGGTATCTGTTTCTGAGACGAAATCGGATTCATGACAGTTTTTACGTCATGAGCCCAGGTTNNGCGCCGCCTGCTGCATGTTATGGGTAACAATGATAATCGTATAATTATTTTTTAATTCGAAAATCAGGTCTTCGACTTTCGAAGTCGAGATCGGATCAAGCGCAGAAGTCGGTTCGTCCAGCAGGATCATTTCCGGCTTCATGGCAATAGCTCGGGCAATACAGAGCCTCTGCTGCTGCCCGCCGGAAAGAAAACCGCCTTTTTTATGAAGGCTATCTTTGACTTCATCCCATAAGGCTGCCCTTTGCAGAGATCCTTCCACAAGCTCTTGTTTTTCGGTTCTGGGGATATTTATTCCGCATAAGATATATCCGGCTATCACATTTTCATAAATACTCATATTCGGAAAAGGATTCGGTCTTTGAAAGACCATGCCGATCCTCTGCCGAAGCATCATTGAATTCATTGCAAATACATCTTCTCCGTCAAGCTTCATTTCGCCTGAGGATTTTGCAGTCGGATTAAGTTCATGCATCCGGTTGATACAGCGCAGAAAAGTGGTTTTCCCGCAGCCGGAAGGCCCCATCATTGCTACGACCTTCTTTCGTGGAATATCGATATTTATCCCTTTGAGAACCTGATGATCTCCAAAGTAGGCATTGAAATTTCTTGATGTTAATATTGCACTTTCCATTTTTTTATCAACATCTTTGAGATGACTGAAAGCAAAAGAACCATAACGATCAGCACAAATGAAGCTCCCCAGCCTTGCCGATGCCAATCTTCGTAAGGGCTTGTTGCATAATTAAAGATCAAAAGAGGCAGTGAATGCACCGGCTGCAACAAATTAAAACTTAGATATGGATTCCCAAACGCTGTAAAAAGAAGAGGCGCCGTTTCGCCGGTTACGCGAGCGATCGAAAGGGTAATACCGGTGATAATGCCGCTCAATGAATTGGGAATAATAACGCGCAAAATCGTCCTTGTTTCGTTAATGCCAAGAGCCAGAGATGCTTCTCTCATAGAAACAGGAAAGAGTTTCAACGTTTCTTCTGTTGTCCGGACAATCACGGGCAGCATCATAATTGCCAGAGCGGCACTTCCGGAAAGAGCCGTAAAATTGCCGATCGGCTGCACGAGCCAAACGTAAGCAACAATGCCGATCACGATAGACGGAATCCCTTGTAATATCTCAACAAAGAGACCGGATATTCTTGCAAGAGTAGTATTGGGATACTCAGAAAGATAGACTCCTCCCAGCACGCCAAGAGGTGCGGCGATCAGTGTTGCCGTCAAGATCAGCATGACGGTTCCCACTATGGCATTAAGAATACCGCCACCTGTTTCGCCTACAGGCTTCGGTAGCTGAGTCAAAAAATCCCAACTAATTGCAGAGATGCCGTTGCTGACAATATAATAAATAATGAAAATAAGGGGAACAGCCGTCAGAGCAGCAAAGAAGAACAAGAACCCGACAAAGAGCCAGTTCTTGGTAATACGCCATTGCAGAGTCCCGCTGGTCATAGCTGCGTCCTCATTTTCTTAATGATGTATCTGCCGATGAGATCAAATATCACTGTAAGGACGAAAAGCATAAGTCCGATCTCGACAAGTGAGGAAAGGTAAATCTCCGTCGTAGCTTCGGTAAACTCATTGGCAATAACGCTTGCCATGGTGTTCGAAGGATCGAACAGACTTTTTGCAAGAGTATTGGCATTACCGATGACCATCGTCACTGCCATCGTCTCCCCGACAGCTCTTCCGAATGAAAGGAGAAAACCTGCGGCAATACCCGAACGGGCATACGGAATAATAACCTTGCGAACGACTTCAAACCGAGTCGAGCCCATTGCATACGCAGCTTCCTTAAGCGACGAAGGAACAAGCTGGATGATCTCCCGCGCAACTGAAGCAGAATAGGGAATGATCATGATCGAAAGCACGATCGTCGCTGCTAAAATACTAACGCCGAAAGCCGGTTGAATGTTTTGGGACAACTCGAACTGGCGAACAAGAGGAACAATAAAATACAGTGCGGTAAAACCATAGATAACCGAGGGTATGCCTGCAAGCAGCTCTAATAAATTTTTTACGAGGCTGGAAATAAATCCCGCCTTAAAATACTCGCCAAGCAAAATAGCGATCGACATTCCAAAGGGAAATGAAAGCAGAAGAGCAAGGACGGAGGTAACGACGGTACCGACGATATACGGAAATCCGCCGAAGAGTCCGGTGACAGGATTCCATGTCGAATTGGTTATGAAGCCAAAGCCAAAGGCTTTAATGCTCAGCAGAGACTTGAAAACGAGCGTGATAAAGACTCCGACCAGAAGTAACACAAGAAACCAAGCACATCCGACGAGAATTTTAAAAAAAACTCCCCGTCCGGTAACCGGCTTATGAAAACTTAACTCTTGCCTTGCTGGCACCGAAGGTTCTAATACAGGCTCTAACATTTTCCTATTGTTTGAAATCCCGTTAAGATCTTTGTAAGGAATGAAAATCAGGCGCTTACCTATTTGGGCAAACGCCTGATCATCACTCGGAGGTAATTAATGAGGTAACTACTTATGGTAATATCGGTTTGCCGTCGTAGGTAACCGATTTCAAAATCGCCTCTGATTGCGTAACAGCACCAGCCGGTACTTTTGCATAATTGAGCGGTTCGTTGAACGCTTGTCCATCATGAAGCGCCCACCATAAAAGATCAAGAAGCGCCTTCGCTTGTTCCGGAGTGCGGCTTCCATATTTTTGCTCTTTATAGAGCAATACCCATGTTGTTCCGGAAATCGGATAGCCCTCCGGAACATCTGTATTCGTCAGGCTGAATCTCATATCATCTGGTAGTTTCGCCGTTGCAGCTGCCTGAACTGAAGCGAGTGACGGAGTGATGTTCGCACCGGATTTATTTGCCACTTTGGCGTAAAGCATATTATTCTGAAGTGCATAGATCAACTCGACATAACCGATGGCTCCCGGCGTTTGCTTGATAAGCCCTGCAACTCCTTCGTTACCTTTGCCGCCTAATCCGGCAGGCCAGGTCACTGCGGTTCCGGCGCCGACCTTTGTCTTCCAATCGTCGCTGACTTTACTCAGGTAATCGGTAAAGATTGCCGATGTACCGCTGCCATCGCTTCTATGGGTAACGATGATGTCCTGAGCCGGAAGTTTTGCATCGGGATTGAGTTTCACGATCGCTTTATCATTCCACTTTTTGATATTTCCAAGATAGATATTGGCGATGATCTCACCGTTCAAATTCAACTGTGCTGTGACGCCCGGAATATTGTATGCCAATACCACGGCGCCCATGCACATCGGAATATGAACGACAGGAGCCGGCATACTTGCCATTTTCTCGTCATTCAAAAATGCATCCGATCCGCCGAAATCAATCGTCTTGCTCGTCAACTGCTGAATGCCGCCGCCCGATCCGATAGATTGGTAATTAACTTTGACACCGGTCTTCGTATTATACTCGCTAAACATTTTTGTGAATAGCGGATTAACGAACGTGGAGCCTGCTCCCAAAATCGTCATGGTCGACGTGGCTGTCGAATCGCCCGGCTTGCCGCCGCTCTTGCACATCGTAAATGTGCCAAGTGTCAGCGCTGCCAGAGCGACGACTAAAAATCCGGAAAAAGTTTTTATTAAACGTTTCATTTTATAATGATAATAGGTGATGATATTTATAATTAGAATCTGTAATAGAAGGTCACGCGGGGAACAAGTTCATAATCCATATTCAGAGCAGTGCTTCCCTGCAATTTAGAATAATTACCCACCGGCTGGCTTGCATACGAGNNTTTCGGCATAATATGGACATTCTTATATGGAGTGTAGTCCAAACCTAAGACGAAGAAGTTTTCTTTTGTAGAAAGTTGAGCGCCATTTCCATTGCCACCGCCTGATGTGAGAAATCCCACAGGGACAGCGACCGTTGCCCAAGACCTTGTATTATCGAATGTAAGATCGCCGTTCGGATTGAACATATCGAAGCGTGCGAAAATATTCAAAGAATTTGGTATGATCTGCGCCGTTGCAAAGAATGAAAGTCCTATAGTTTTGATGTCATTTGTTTCCACAGTTTTTGTTGCGATGACCGTATCAACCGCTGCGTTTTTGATATTATACATGAATCCCTCAAAGCCGATCGTAAGCGGTACCGTATAATAAGCAACATAGAGTTTCATTGTTGATGCATCGTGCGGAGTTGATTCACCGGAAAGTCTATTCACATCGCCGTAAAGTTGGACGTAGAATTTTCTATCCAAGAAATATGCCCAAAGATCAGCATACAGCTTTTTATATCTGTCGGTTTCTAGTTTTTGACCTGTTCCATCGGCATATAAGAGATCATACCCATAAGTTTTTCCGTCGTCGAAGGCGCCCGTTAAACCTAAACCGAGATCCGATGATTTGATAATACCATATTTATCCGTGATGGTCTTTTCGATAGAGCGGTAACCCCATTGTGTTTCCGAGCTCGGAACGAAGCCGGGAGTTGCCTGCGCACCGAAAATAAGAGTTGCATTGGAGTAAATATTTTTCCATTGAAGGTTCGCATACTTCATATAAAATGAGCGTTCACCTGCAGCATCTGTCGTTATGCCTCCAAAAGCGCCTGTTGCGTTCGCAGCGCCAGGAGTACCTTCTTCGTATGCTGCCAACCACTGCGTGGTGAAATTTCTTGAGATATTATAGGTGTATCCCAAGTACACTCGGCGTAGCTGCTCATTCACATATGCCTTCTGGTACGTGGAATATTCGCTATTACCTCGACCATTATTGCCGTTATTCAGACTCAAAGAATCTGCATGAACCTTAGCGGATACATCGCCAAAGAATTGGCCGGTGAATGTGCCGAAAGGCGTAAACGTGGAATCGACTGCACCGGCAGCTGAAGTCTGAGCTTCGGAACTGCGGATACTTACACTTGCAAAAAGCAAAAAGCAGACAACACTGAGAATAATACGTTTCATATTGATGTGAGAAGTGGTTAAATTTGGTTCGTGATGATATAATGCTCCCTATAACAGGCGGCAAAAATGGCACATCCGTATTTCCTCAGTGTTACCTCAGTGTTATTAAATTATTACGAAATTCGAGTAGGGCTTGAAACTGCGGTTTTTGGAACAAAAGGCGCATATTTAAAGCAAGAGAAAACATTCAGAACTTTGTTCCTATGTGAATAAAGAAAGAAATTTTAATGGAAAGAAAAGTTACATTCAGGTAAGCATTTCATTTGGGGAGTACCATTCACTCCATTATTTTTACATGACCATTAAAGCCCTACAGTCTGTACATGAGCACCTTCGATGATCGACGTGCTGAGATTCAACGCGACTTTTTCGCTGCCATTCAACCCATCGATAATTTGAACCGTTTGCCCGTTATTATTGCCGATATGGACTTCATGAAATTCAACCTTATTCTCGGAATCGATCACCGGAACAAAAAACTTATCTTTGCGCACGACTAAAGCCGCAGCCGGAATTTCCATCTGAACGGGTATTTTAACTTTTAAGGTGACATTCACCGTGCTCCAAGCGACGATCTTACCATCGGCATTCGGAACTTCAATTTCTATCTGACGCATACGCGTCTGGGGATCAAGCTGCTCGGAAAAACGGGTGACGCTTGCTTTGACGAGGAAGCCCGGCCGTTCGGGCACAGAAATTTCTACCGGATCGCCGATATGAACAAAAGAAGCATACCGCTGGTCGAGAAAAATATCAACGCGCAAACGATTGACCTGACTGATAGAAACTAAGGGCAGCGTTGTCGTTTCCTGATTCACGGCATTCTGGATCAATGCGCCGGGATCGGCATATCGGGCAGAAATCGTACCTGAAAAAGGTGCGGTAATGGTCTCATAGCTTTTCTGAACTTCCAGCATTGCAACATTCTGTTTCGCAACTTCAGCATCGGCATCGCTTTGCTCCGAAGCAAGAGCAGAGACAAGATCCTTTTTTAATAATGTTCTGTTCGTCTCGGCAATTTTCTCCTTATTTTTTGCATCTGCCAATGATGCCAGAAGCTGTCTATCGGTTTCGGGAGATTGAATAACAGCTAAAACCTGTCCTTCGCGAACATGATCACCCTTATCTACTTTTATCTCCCGCAAGTAGCCGCCGATCTTTGCATAGAGAATAGTACTGGCATAGGGTAGTGCATCTCCTTCCAATTTTATCGTAGATTCTGCGGATGAATACGATACAACGGTGGTTCGGACATGTGGACCTGCCTCGACTTCATTTGTCATGGCCTTGGCTTGCTCTCTGATATTGGATTGCTTTGAGAAAGTAATAAATACGATCACGGCGACGGCTGCAACAACGAGGAGAATTGCAGAAACATATAATGAAGTCGCACGTTTTTTTTCGGTGTTGCTTTCTTTACGTCTCATAATATTACGGTCAAGAAATGATGGAAAATTTTTATACCGGAATCAGAGTTTCGCCTGACTCCGGTTCTTCTTCAATAATCTCATTGTCATGATGCCCCTCGTACTCCAAGCCTTGCTTTTCCCGCTTGAAACGCAGTTCAAATATATGCTTCGACGGCATTTTCTTCCTGAAAATTGCATAGAAGATCGGCACAATAAAGAGCGTAACGATAGTTGCCACAATTAATCCTCCGATAACAGCGCGGGCAAGCGGAGCATTCTGCTCTCCGCCCTCACCAAGAGCCAAAGACATCGGTATCATACCGATTATCATAGCAAGCGCCGTCATGAGCACCGGACGCATACGCGTTTTACCTGCTTCGATCGCTGCAGCCAATGCACTGATATTTTTTTCAACCCGAATATCATTGGCGAAGTTTACTAAGAGAATCGAATTCGAAACTGCGATGCCTATCGTCATGATCGAACCCATCAAGGAGACAACATTGATCGTCGTGCCAGTAACGGTGAGCATCCAAAGAATGCCGATTAATGCACCAGGAACTGCAATCATTGTGATGAATGGATCTACCCATGATTGAAAAAGGATCATCAAAAGAAGATAGACTAAAATGATCGCCAGCACAATTCCAAGCCCAAGACTTTTGAATGAATCATTCATAACTTCATTCTGTCCAAGAACGGCAATGTTCATTCCCGGCGGAAGTTTTCCAAGCGAATCGATACTTTTCTGAATATCGGAAGCTACCGAGCCCAAGTCTCTTCCTTCGACATTCGATGTTACATCGAGTATGCGTTTTACCGTATGATGATTAACCTGATTCGGCGTTACTTCAGTAGTCAAAGAAACGATATTGCCCAATGTCTGTGTCATCGCATGAGGTTCTTCATATGCCTGTCTGGATGTATTCGCTTGTTTTGCCGGCGATGATGATGTGATCGGCGTACGCAGAAGATTATCTACCGATCCTATCTTATCAAGCGGAGTTTGCACTACTACATTATAATTGACATTATTAGCAGGATTAACAAAAAAAGAAGGTGCGACTAATGTACTGGAGGAAAGCGAGATTAACATACTGTTCGTAACATCACGTTCGCTAAGCCCCATTCTCGAGGCCCGAACGCGGTCAACGTTCACCCGAAGAGTCGGATAGTTGAGAACTTGTTTAATATGCACATCGGCAGTACCCGGAATTTTTTTCAGGGCTAACCGCAGTTTTCTGGCATACGTATAAGCACTATCGAGATCGGCATATTCGATCTGGACATCAAGCGGCGCAGAAAGTCCGAAATTTAATACCTGAGAAATAATGTCCGCCGGTTGAAAATAAAACGATGATCCCGGAAATTTTGTGGGTAGTATTTTCCGTAATTCTTTCATGTACTTCATTGTCGGCTCATGCTCCTTTTGCAACGAGATGAGAAAATCCGCATCCATTCCTGAAGCATTATCAGTGGTAATAAAAGCAAGGTTATACGAATTCGGAGGTACGCCGATCATATCGTTCACCGTTTCTAAATCTTTTGCAGGAATTACTTCATGAATCGTTTGCTCGACTTGCTCTGCGATTTTTTCCGTTTCTTCGATCCTCGTGCCGACCGGTGCACGCATATGAAGCTTCATAAGGCCTGTATCGGTCGATGGGAAGAAATCCGTGCCTACGATACCGGGAAGAAAAAAGGTTAAGACAAGTATTATTCCAGCAACCGATAAAATGAATTTTCTATTCTCTAAAACCAATTCCAATAACCGTCCGTAACCATTCTGCAACTTATGGAATGCCCTGTCTCGTCGTTGATCTAAACGTTTAATGAACGATCCGAATGTACCTGATTGCTTATCGTGCTCGCCGACATGATGAATGAACGAATCATCATGATGTTTTTCACCGGGCAGCAATAGCCTTGATAACATCGGCACAAGTGTGATGGTAAGGCCAAACGAGGCAAGCATTGCGACGACGACAAAGAGCGCCATCGGAATAAATAAAAATCTTCCAGGTCCGGTCAATAATACAACGGGAAAGAAAACAATACAAATAGCAAGAATGGCAAGTACAGTAGGAATCAGGATCTGCTGAAGCCCATCCAATATCGCCACTGTTAAGTGTTTGCCGACTAGACGGTTCCGATGAATATTTTCGATAGCAACTGTTGCGCCATCAACGAGCATTCCGATAGCAAGCGATAATCCGCCAAGCGTCATAATATTAATGCTGTTGCCGGTGAACTTCAGCACCATAATTGCTGCCATTATTGCAAGCGGTATGGAGGTTGCAACGATTATCACGCTCCTCCAACTGCCTAAGAAAAGAAGAATTAAAAGTGAGACGAGAATTGCAGAAATGATAGCTTCTCTGATAACGCCGCTTATAGAAGCTTTAACGAATTCCGACTGGTCGAAATCAAGTTTCAGATCAATACCTTCGGGTGCCGCAGCTTTAATGGAAGGAATCATATCTTTCACCGCCTGAACGACAGCAAGCGTTGAAGCATCTGATTTTTTGAGTATTGCCAAATATGTTGCCCGGCTGCCATTGACACGAACGATATTCGTTTGCTCTGCGAATCCATCTGCGACGGTTGCCACGTCACCAAGAAGCACCGTTTGTCCGTTAATTACTTTTACCGGGATTTGCTTGAATTTTTCGACTGCCGAAGGACTGGAATTTGTAGCAATATCATATTCCGTCATTCCGATACGCGCTGTTCCTGCCGGGATTATCACATTTGAATTTTGAATAGCAGTGACAACATCCGTTGGCGACATTCCGCGTGCCTCTAATAATATCGGATCAATATCAACCGAAACTTGTCGTGCTTTTCCGCCATATGGCGAAGGAGTTGATAATCCCGGAATCGTGAAAAGACCTATTCGAATAAAATTTTGTCCGTAGTCATAAATTTTTTCTTCCGGCATGGATTTACTCGTAACCGTAAGCTGTGCAACCGGTACATTCGAAGCATTGAATTGAAGGATCGTGGGCGGGTTCATGCCCGGCGGCATTTGCTTGAGTGCCGTATTACCGCCTGCCGTGACCTGTGCTATTGCAGAACCGATATCAGTACCCGGCTGGAAATACACTTTAAGAATTCCTACGCCGGAAATAGATTGAGACTCTATTTTGGCAACTCCGTTCACCGTTGAGGAAATAGACCGCTCATCAATCAATACCACGCGACGCTCCATATCCTCGGCCGAGAGTCCGGGATAATTCCAAACGACTCCTACAACCGGAATATCAATCGTCGGGAAAATATCGACTTGCATAGTCGAAAGTGAAAGAGCCCCTAAGATAAGAAGCAAAAATGACAAGACAGCCACAGTGAAAGGCCGTCGGAGTGCTAATTCAACAAACCACATTTATCGTTGACGATTATCCGAGAAAATATGCGGGGAAAGTATGGCGTTAATACGATGAGACAAATAAAAAAGTTACATGGGAAACCATTCATTAATATTAACTCAGGTATTTGTTTGTACACAATGCTTAAGCAGTTTTTCTTCCCCATTCAATGCCGCTCCATATTCGCTCATGGAGATAGTAGGCAACTGTTGTATACACATTACTTATGAGCATAAAGCCAAGCGCAACATTGACCTTTCCCGTAAAAATATAGATCGTAGTAAAATCGAGAATGATAATGACGACCCGATACGTAATTGCTTTGACTATTGATCTTTTTCTCAGGGATTTTGAATTTGTTTTTGATATTGCACTTAGTTTCATACACGCATTTATTTTTTGATGGTATTAATTTGAAAGGGGCAACAAAATCGGCGGCTTTTCAAACTCTCACAATTACTTCTCCAGTGCTTTGATCTCAGCCGTTTCTTTGAGAACCACTTTATATCCGTTTGCAATTTTCGGAATTTTCTTTCCGATGACCGGCGATTTATGTTCAATAAAAACAATGATGCATGGTTTCCCTCCGGATTTTCCTTCGCCGGTGCCGATGACACCGGGAACATTCATCCACTCATCAGTATGTTTTTTTAAAACTTCGGAGATGGTCATTTTATGATGAGATGATTTTATCGAGGAAGTATCCTGAATCTCAGCCAAATCCTTTATTGATAGGGATGAGGTAATAATGAGAAAAGAAAGGATCACCGGATGCATATTCATATTTAAAAATGAAAGAGCAACCGATTAGGGTTGCCCTTTCTTTAGAATATTTCCTGTCCTTTATAAAGGGATAATTGTCACGCCCAATGCACTGAGAACGTCACCGATCGGATTTGCGATCGTTGATGTGGCGCTTCCGGCAAAAAGCAAAGCCACCGGGTTCGGATTGGCTGCAACCTCTTCAACAATAAGCGAACCGGAATCACCTGCTGCGCTGAACGTCGGAGAGTTAATATACACCTGGTTCACATACTTCGCGGTCTGGCCATTGCCATACGATACGTTCACCGTGACATTGATTGCGGCGATCTGACCGGTAGTAAAACCTGTCGTACGTCCGGTTTTCATGACATTCATTCCGACAGAAGCAAGCATTGTTGTCGCAGAAGGAGTATATTGCCAGGCCGGAGCAATCTCCGGAGGAGTTTGTGATGTCCAGTTTATTCCTGCTGTCACTTCCGAAATTGCACAATCGATCGTGTTCAACGCCCTGCGATTGAAATTGATCGGAACATATTGGCTTAACGAAGCCACTTGCCCGGAAACTCCGCATTGAGGAATTGCATCATAGCGCCCCTGCTGATCGATCCTTTCTCCGATCTTCGCTGCATTAACTCGTGCGAAAACATGATTATTGCTCAACAGATATTTTTTCCCGTTCTTCGTGACTACGCAACTGATCGTTCCTGCAGCACACTCTTTGTCATTGCCGACACTCACTCCGCTATACATCGGCGCCCGGTACTGCCCGGTAAAACCAACAGCCTGAATACCGTCCGTCAGCTTGCGGGTACCAAGACCTCCATCAACAGAAGGAATGCCTGCTTCAATGACTCCAACATTTTTTATAGTGGTATGTATGCCTTCGAGCGAAGACGGTAGACCTGCTACACCATCTCTGTTGGTTAGGATATAAATAGTTGGAGTACCATCGGTAAAGAGTCCGGTACCCGTTCCGATCACTCCGTCAATTGCCAGAAGTTCGTCGGTATGACTATTTTGGATTGCGATCGCGGGTCCAAGATTTACTCCGTTTGCAGCGATCAGATTGAGCGATGACTGCATATCAGATGGCGAAGTGCCATTATCATGGCTTGCACAGCCTGTAAAAGTACCGGCTGCGATCAGTACAGTAAATGCGAATGATACAAACCATTTCGCCTGAGGATGAAGTATTTTCATGATTTTTCGTTGGGTAAATAAATAAAAACGATGCATTAAAAAACTTTCGGTTAATACGGCAATGTGCAAATATAACTAATTTCTAAAGAAATTGTTCTCCGTCGGGACAAAAAAAATGTTACTAAACTATTAATTCTTAAAAATTGCCTTTTTCGGGCTGAATTTAAGGGTTTTTTTCTTTTAACAAAACTGACTTCTTCCTATATCGGATCAAATCTTGGTCAGATGAAGGGTTAAATCGACCTTGTTTTTCAACTCCATTTTTTCGCGGATATGCTGTCGGTGGTTCTCCACAGTCCGGTCGGATAAGCAAAAGAGTCGCGCGATCTCTTCGGATTTCAAATTCATTCTGATCAGAGAACATATCCGCGATTCCATTGCCGAGAGCTTCGGATACGTCTCTAATAATTTTTTCGTAAACTCCGGATGCGCCGCTTTGAATTGCGTATCGAATTTTTCCCAGTCGATTGATTTGCAGGGAAGCGTCTTCAGCCGGTTGCGCAACTCTCTTGCCACGTCATCAGGCATTGGGAATTTGCGAACAAATTTAAGAAGGTCATCTCGTAACTCCACGAGAAGCTCTGTTTGTGATACAAGCTGGAGGGTGGTGTTGGAAAGTTCGCGCTCAACTTGTTCTCGTTTCAATTTTTCGATTTCCTTCTCCTGCTCCTCTTTCGCAATGGCAACCCGCATGTTGAATTTCTCGACATTCTTTTTCGATTCTTCGCTGAAAATTTCTTTATCGAGTTCAACATGCATCGAAAGATGTTCATATGCCTTTATTCCTTCACCCAGCTTGGCGTAAGCGTCTGCAATGTTCTTATGTGCCTTAGATGCAATGGGTTTCTCTCCAGATTCTCGCGCCAATGCCAGAGTCTCTTCTAAACGAGCGAGACCCTCTTCAATTTGTCCACTTTCAATTAATATGCTTCCAAGATAAAGCAGAGTTTCCGATACTCCTGAATTTGATTTAATTACATTGCGCAGCAGAACCAAAGTGTCAACAAATCCCTCACGCGCTGCCTCGATTTGACCAAGTTTCCATTGCACCTTTGCAAGATACATCGTGTAGTGAGCCACGGAGAGCTGGTCGCCTAACTGAAGAGATAGTTTCATTGCCCGCCCCAGATTTTCTTCCGCTCGGATGAAATCACCAACATCAAGGTAGCAAACTCCGAGATTGCCAATATTCATAGCTACGTATCGCATCATTCCAAGCTCTTCAAATATCGCAATTGAATAACTAATGTATTCAATTGCGCGCTTATGGTCAGGTAAGTCGGAGTAGATGAGACCAATCACACCCGATTGATATGCAACGGAAGTTTTATCCCCAATTTCTTCGGCTACGGCGAGACCGCGGATACAGATTTCCAAAGCTTTTGAAAAGTCACCGAGGTGGTAGTATACATTAGCCTTAGCGCCGAGTGTTCTTGTAATCCCATGTTTTTGTCCACTTTCTTCAGCCGTTGAAAGCGCTTGTTCGTAATATTCCAGGGCCAGAGGGTAATCGGAACGAGCACAATAAACATTACCTATCAAATGGAGAGCTATCTGAATATTTTTCTTGTGATCTTGTTCTCGAGCGACGCCAAGAGCACACACGAGATATTCCAATGCGGTTGAATAATTAGCA
The DNA here is from genome assembly GCA_003151215.1 of Ignavibacteriota bacterium. The sequence continues at coordinate 6,801 of PLXB01000142.1, read as the reverse complement.
AGAAACGTATGTACCTTACCGTAGCGGAGCAGCGAATCTGTTAGCTCTGATTTGCTTGCCGACTTTTCGGCGACAGCAAGTGCTTGCCCGCAGGTTTGAAGAAACATCTCGTTATCGCCGCGCACTATTAGTACCGCAGATATTCCATTCAATGCTCTTGCTTGGATCGTCAAATGTAATTCATCCTGGGCCAAAGCGAGAGCAGAAGTGTAATATTCAAAAGCCTCGTCGTAATGGGCTGTTCCATACAGATAACTGCCAAGTATACATAGTGCGTGAGCTTTATCTGCCGTTCTACTTAAACTTCCATTCTCCGAATTAAGGGTCACGAGAATGTCATTCGCGATTTTCGAAGCTTCCTCGTACTGATTATTATCAAGTAGATCATCGGTTCTGACAAGCAGTACTGCAATCTCTTCAGACGGGACGGACTTTTGATTTTTCATGACTCGTAAAGAGGTAAAAAAGCATTATGCCTACTGCGAAACTTCCAGTAGGCATGATGCAAATTTACCAACACTTTACCGTTTCCAATTGAGATCGGAGTAAGAACTCGACCCTACTGTTGTGGTAGAAGTGGTGTACGGAACGAGTTTTTCCATTGCGCCGGAAGCGGGGCGGAACATAATTCCTCTATTATTCGGTGACCATGTCGGGTACGTGCCGGCGATTGAATTCGTCGAAGGCGTCGAACCGGTCGAAGGCGTGACATAGGATATTACGTAGGCCGAACCGTTAGAATTCGAATAGACGAGTTCGTCCGTCCCGCTGCGAGACCATTCGAGATCTCTGCACGCGCTGGAAACCGGGATCGAGTCCAACGCAGCGCCCGTCGAAGCATTGAAGATCACGATCGTATAATGATTATTCGTATCCTGACGTAAGACGGCGATCTTCGAATCGTCCGAGTTCCATGTCGGGTATTCGTAGAGGCCTAAGCAAACCGTCCCCTTCAATTTCTTAAAGGAAGCAAGCACTGTAGGTGTTCCGCCAGATTGCGAGATCGTGCAAAGATCAGTGACGCCGTAGTCTGCTTGATCGGTGTGCAGACGTGTGAAGGCTATCTCGCCCGTGGATGATGTGGCGCACCAAGCGGGTCCGGTCAGAATTCGTATTGAGTCGCTGGCGGCGAGCGAATAGATCGTACGAACATTGCTTCCGACCGGTTTACCCTGCGAGTTCACGCTGACATCGACAGCATTGATAGCCCATGACGAAGTCTCGTAAGTACCATAAGTTATCGAACTGCCACTGTAATTCCAACTCGTGTGGGCGAATTTCCCCTGAATAGTGTTAAAGGACGCTGTGACGATGTCCATGGCATTTGCGCCGGTCGTATCCATCACACCAATAGTCGAGTAGGTATGACCCCCACTTGTAGTACTGTTAATATAAGCTATCGCCGGATTGGCCGTGCCTCCGCCACCGCCAGCCTTCATCGGCAAAGTAGGATTTGTCAACCCGGAATCCTTATTGCAAGATGTAAAAAATACTCCCGCCAGCAACAGCCCGGCACAGAGTGAAAGTAGTTTGTATCTCATAATCGTAAATAAATAGTTAGTGAAAAAAATAAATGCATCAATTATCGGATGCAAAATTAGCGGGATTCGCAAAAATCCCGTTACTCATTTATTACTCAGTTTAAAGAATTATCTTAAAATCTCCTCACCACAACCCTCTCCCGGAGTACCGAGAGAGGGAGTTTGTTATAGTAGAATGATGTTTTAGGGCGCTCATTCAAAAAGGGAATAATGCCAAAGCAAAAATCATCGTTTCATCTGGATTGGAAAAATGTTGCGCGTACCGTGCTTACCTCCCGTGCGATCGATAAGATCGAAGAGACGGAGCTTGTGCCAAAAGGTCTTGTCACATATCAATTCTCGGCTCGCGGACATGATATGATCCAGGCAATTCTCTCCGAATGCATTACCCATATTCATGATGGAGCAACCGTCTATTATAGATCGCGTCCCTTTGTTTTGGGTCAAGGGCTGACTGCCGAAGAATCGATGGCAGCTTCGATGGCACGTTCGGGCGGAGTTCATGGCGGACGCGATATCGGAGTCGTGCATTTTCTGCGGCCAAGATTACGCGGCACAGTGTTGCCCGCATCCGGAGATGTCGGCGCACAATATTCTCCGGCAATCGGCTGGGCACAATCGGTTCAGTATTATGCAAATGTCTTAAAAGATGGTTCATACAAAAATGCAATCGCCGTGGCACTCGGCGGCGACGGCTCTACTGCTGCAAATGGTTTTTGGGCTGCGCTTAATGCTGCTACTACGCAAAAACTTCCTTTACTTTTTTTCATTGAAGATAACGGCTACGGAATTTCCGTTACCAGTGATTTCCAAACTCCCGGACAAAACATTGCGAAGAATTTAGCTTCGTTCACGAATCTTAAAATTTACGATTGTGACGGCACCGATCCGGAGATCGCTTCGAAAAATATTGTAGATGCTGTTGAATATACCCGTTCATGGAAGGGTCCGGCATTGATCCGTCTGAAGATTCCACGACTCTCCGGCCATTCATTCGTTGATACACAAAGTTATAAATCACCTGAGTTATTAAAGACTGAAAAAGAAAACGATCCGCTTCCGAAATTAGAAAAATATCTTATCGCGAATAAAATATTTTCCAAAAAAGATTGGGATGCTTTCGCAAATACAATCGAAACTGAAGTGAACGAAGCGCGGGATAAGGCTCTTGCTTCACCGCCTCCTGATAAATCAACAGTTCTCGATCATGTTTTCTCGGCAAGGACAATTACAATAAATTCATCGCAAGATGAAGGTAGCAGAATGAATTTGCAGGATGCCGTTCGCAAAACATTAGAAGTCGAGCTTGCAAAAAATCCGAAACTGCTGATCTTCGGAGAAGATGTGGGCGCAAAAGGAGGTGTGCATGGAGCCACAGTCGATCTACAAATCAAGTTCGGTAAGGACCGTGTCTTCGATACTTCGCTTTCAGAAGAAGGAATTATCGGCAGATCGGTCGGCATGGCATTCGCAGGGCTGATGCCTGTACCTGAAATTCAGTTTCGCAAATATGCCGACCCTGCAACCGAGCAGATCAATGATTGCGGCACGGTTCGCTGGCGTTCGATGTCCCAATTTGCTGCTCCTATGGTCGTCCGTATTCCTCTTGGCTTTGCGAAAAAGACGGGCGATCCGTGGCATTCAGTTTCAAGTGAATCGATCTTTGCTCATCAGATCGGCTGGCGTATTGCATTCCCATCGAATGCTGAAGATGCTGTCGGCTTGCTTCGCACTGCGCTTCGCGGCGACGATCCGACTTTCTTCTTCGAACATCGCGCCCTGCTTGATACTCCTCCCGGCAGAAAAAATTATCCCGGCGATGACTTCATGCTTCCCTTCGGCAAAGCAAGAATGGTGCAGGAAGGAAATGACCTGACCATCGTAACATGGGGGGCAATGGTTGAAAGAGCCTTGCAAGGAGCGGAATCATCCAATGCTTCGATTGAAATTTTAGATTTAAGAACCATCATCCCCTGGGACAAAGAAGCAATTATAGCCTCAATCAAAAAAACAAACCGCGCCATCATCCTCTGCGAAGATAACTGGACCTGCAACTTCGCCGCTGAGATCTGCGCCACCATCACCCAGGAAGCCTTCCAATTTCTCGATGCACCGGTAGAGCGTCTTTCAACACCCGATGTACCGATACCATATAATGTAGGGCTGATGGATGCGGTATTGCCGGGAGTAGAGAAAATTAAGGCAGCGATTGAGAAGGTGATGAAGTTTTAATTCCCTCAGAAAACTTTTACGCCCAAAATGGGACATAACGAGCATACTTATAACTTTTATTTTCAGCATCCTCATCCTTAATAAGCCCTGCATCCTTGGTATCACTTATGATCCGAGAAGCCAAGGCAGAATTTCTTTCATCAATTTTAAATCTTTCGCGAAGAGTCTGGTTGGTCATTTTTTCATTCGAAACATACTTTAGACAACAGTGCTGATAGCAAGCCCTTATCTTATCGTTCTTGTCCATATCATTCAATCTCTGTTGAGCATATAAAACAACCTTTGTGTGCTTTTCTTGCTCAAGAACGTAAGGTGCTGGAAGTTGATACAATTCACAAAGCGCAACGACTCTATCAAATCCACTTCCTTTCTCTTCGCATATACCCAAACGACGCATTATATCGGCAACAATCGGGTTTCGAGATTGATATTCATCTATGAAACGTAAAGGTGTAATAAGCGGCAGTCCTGGATTATTTACTTCTATCCTATCCGAGTAAATTTCAATTATAGGGTACCCAAGCTCGCTAAAATTCTGATGAATAAGAGCATTTGCTACCAGTTCACGAACTGCATCCTTTGGATACATCCTGACCGTTTCTCTTATCGTCTTGCTTATTTCTTCGTTCTGAGGCAGATTGTCGTTAATATACTCAACAAGACCCTTAAATCCAACCGCGTATCCTTTCACACCAATCTGATCCTTCAGAGTATCCAGTTTATTTTTTCCTTTATAAACTATTACTCGAACGGCTCTTCTACTTAGAGTTTGGAATTCTTCTAAATCTTTCGCAAATAATAATGCCCCTAAATTAGTAAGTGAAAAATTACCGTCGGTTTTCATGACCATCTTTTCAGCTATCATTTTTTCAATAACTGCTTCCTCCGTTGTCGGATAAGGTAGTTTAAGGAGCTCAAAATAATATTGAGTATCCAATAATCGTACAACATCAGCGGCGTTAATGTCTGAGATAGCTAGGCCCATTTCGAACGGAGTACTTTTATTTTTTTCCCAAATTTTTCTTTCCTTATCCGGATATTCTCTTAGTTTTTTTGTTACGCTTCCAACTCGAACATAAGCTTCGTTCTGAAATTTCACTGGTTGATTATGTGCAGAAGGAATTTCAAACATTGCGACTGCTTTTCCCTTGAATTCAAATTCATGAATGCGAAAATCAGGTCGCGGGGATAGATATAATGACAACCAGTGCTCTAACTCTTGGTTTTTGTACTTGTATTCAGTAGGTCTGAATGTCGTACCAACCACAGCATGATTCTCATCACGTACACCGAAAATCAAAAACCCTTTTGGTTGGTCTATCACACATGCTCCATTTGAAAGAGCTGAAATTTGTTCACCTATTTCTTCAACACTATGGTAATTTAACTTAAATTCTACACATTCGCTTTCCTTCCCTTTTTTCAGCAGGTGTTCGAGTAATCTTACTAGTTGTTCTTCCGTCATTCCCCTATTATATTAAATTTATCAAATAACCATCAAATAAGTAACTTATTATAATTCAATTACTTGCGGCATAAATCAAACTTTCTCTGATTTTCCTATCAAGTAAGAATCGGCCCTAAATCGGACATTTTTGACTTTCCATATCCTGGCCGTAACAATAATGTTTTCATAGTGTAGTAGGATGCAAAGATACGGAGAACTCTACTAATGAAAAAAAGAGCTTGCATCATTTTTAGACAAACAATATGATCAGACTATCTTCTCTATAGTGCCCCCCTTTTCCTTCTTAAACAAAAAATACACAAATCCCACGATCATCAGCAGATGCACAAGCCCTGGCATGAGGATGCTTGAGAGCTGGACGGTGCCTTGAGTATAATCATAGATATCCGCTGCCCCGCCGGCGAGGTGGAGGAAAATATTGCCGATCATTACTGCAGTAAGCGCTTTCGAGCCGGGATCGTTGCGCGAGAGGAAATTAATGACGCCGACCGAGACAAGCGCAATGCCGAACCATTGCATGCCGATATTTATGCCGGGAGTTGCGCCTGCTGCCATGCTATCGGGCAGGAAGATCATCATTATGCCAAAAACCCAGGCAAGGAGTGCGGAGATGATAAAAAAAAGGTTGCGTTTCATGGAAAATGTAGAATGAAGAATGTAGAATGCAGAAATCTAAGGATTAGAAACAGAGATAGGGAGGGTATTGATTCTCACAATGTCATTCTGAGCGATTGCGAAGAATCCCGTTAATTTCTGATAGAATGTTAGGGTCTACCCTTATTAACGGGATTATTGACTCTGTTCAGAATGACAAGTAGAACGTAACTCTCTTCCTCATTCTACATTCTTCATTTTTAGAACCCGTTCCTGAAATCCATTTTCTCGTTCAATCCGAGAATAAATTCCGTCAGCAGATTCACGCAATGATCGAGATCGTCGAGATCGAGGACTTCGCAGGATGAATGCAAATAGCGTGTCGCAGGACTGAGGACTCCTATCGGAATTCCGCCGCGCGTCTGGCTGATGGGATCGGCATCGGTGGAAGTATGTCCGTTATCAACTTCAATCTGATATGGAATTTTATTTTTTTCCGCTGTTTCAATAAATAATTGTGTGATCTTTCTGTTTGAGCGAATACCTTTATTAAATACTGCTCCCTTCGATACATTTACTTCGCCCCAAAGAATTTTCGAAACGCCGGGTGAATCGGTTGAAGGTGTTACATCAACTGCAATGGCAAGAGTGGGATTTAATGTATAGCCAATTCTTCCTGCTCCCCAAACGCCGGTTTCTTCCTGAATAGAACTGACTCCGAATACCGTTGCTTTTAATTCTGCTTTTCTTTTGACAAGATTTTTCATCACTTCGGCGACGACATAAATACCGATGCGGTTGTCAAAACATCGAGCTGTTGCTCGCGTGCCGGTAAGGCGCTGGTAGCCTTCGCCATAGATCACGACATCGCCGATTCCCACAAGCGATTCTGCTTCGGCTTTATCTTTCGCGCCGATATCTATCCAGATATCCGAATAGGTAACCTTTTTATCTTTTTCATCGGCG